>DASSZQ010000211.1:0-50083 GCA_035702755.1 Solirubrobacteraceae bacterium
CTCGGTCTCAGCCGCCATCTCGTTGTAGGTCCAGCCCAGCGCGTGCAGCCACACGAGGCGCTGTTGGCGCTCCGGGAGGCACGCCACCGCCTCGAGCCGGCTACGCTGCTCGACCACCTCGTCTGCCGCAGGAACCAGTGAGACCACGGGGATCTCGCCGTTGTCGTCGCGCAGGTCCTCCAGGAAGATCTCGCGGCCGGCACGGCGCTTGAGCCGGATCGCCTCGCGGACGGCGGTGGTGACCAGCCAGGCCACGGCCCGGTCCGGCCGGACCCGCTGGTGGTGGCAGACGAGCCGGGCCCACGCGACCCGACACGCGTCATCGAGCACCGGCCCCGGCGCCCGCACGCGGTGGCGGACGAGGCGGCGCACCCGCGACGCGTTCCCCACATACAGCTCCCCCACGTCGATCCCGGCCCTCGCTGGACCGCTTGCCCTGGCGACGACAGCCATCTCCGACCCTCCAGTCCAATTGAGACTAACTATTGACGTTTCAGCCTATACAGATCACTTTCATTTGACTAGGCTAGATCACGTCAATTTGGCTCAATTAGACTCAGGAGGTTGCATTGACCATAGTCGCCGGAGCAGCCGTCACCGCGCATCCGGACCTGCATGGGCTGCCGGGCAGCAACGTGCTCCAGCAGCTCGTCAACGGGGCCGAGGCCTGGGCCCTGGTGATCGCGCTGCTCGGCGCCTTCATCGGCGCTGGGCTGTGGGCCGTGGCCTCCCACACCCACAACCACCACTACGCGGCCCGCGGCCGCATGGCGGCGCTCATCTCCGGAGCCGCCGCGTTGATCGTCGGCGCCGCGCCCGGCCTCGTCAACTTCTTCGCGCATCTGGGGGCCACCGCGAAATGACGACCGTCGCGCGAACCGTGGCCGTGCTTGCGGTGGTCGCGGCCATCCTGATGGGGTCGGCGGCAACCCCGCCGGCGCAGGCGCTCAGCCCCACGGGCGCCATCTGCTCGCTGACCGGGATCGTCAGCACCCTGGCGTCGAGACTGTGTGACGTGGCCGCCCATCCGGGCCGCCTCCTCAGCGCGGGCAAGCAGCTGCTCGGTGGCCGCCTCGGCGGCGCCCTGGAGTCGCTGGCTGGGGTGGGCGGTTCCACCGCCGCGCGCGCGGTCGGCCTCGTCGCCATCGCAGCGGCGGTGGTGGGCGGCGCCCGGTATCTGCTGGCGGCGACGGCGGAGGTCATCGGCGCCACCACCCGGCCGAACCTGACGAGCACCTGGTTCTCGGCCGCCTACTGGCGGATGGCGGCGGTGTCCGCACTGCTGACGCTGCCTTTCCTGTTCGCCGCCGCCGTTCAGGCGATGGTCCGCTCGGACCTGGGCCTGCTCGCCCGGGCGGCCTTCGGCTACCTCCCCCTCGGCATGCTGGCGGTCGGCGTGGCGGCGCCGCTGACGATGCTGCTGCTGGCCGGCTCAGACGAGATGTCGGCGCTCATCTCCTCGGCGTCAGGCCACGCCGGCGCCAGCTTCCTCGACCGCGCCGGCGGACTCGGCGGAGCCATCGGTGTGCTATCCGGCAGCGTGTTCGTCACCTTCTTCGTCGCCCTGCTGACCGCGGCGGCGACGCTGACGCTGTGGATCGAGCTGCTGATCCGGGACGCCGCCGTCTACGTGATCGTCCTCATGCTGCCGCTGTTCTTTGCCGCAATGGTGTGGCCGGCGCGGCGCGTCTGGGCGATCCGCGCGGTCGAACTGCTCGTCGCCCTGATCCTGTCCAAGTTCGTGATCGTGGCCGTGCTCTCGCTCGGCGGCGCCGCCCTGGGACACACCCTCTTTCCCCACCCGGCCGCGATCCTGGCGGGCACCACGCTCGTCATGCTGGCCGCGTTCTCGCCGTGGGCGCTGCTGCGGCTTCTCCCTCTGCACGAGGTCGCCGCCGCGGCGGTCGGCGGCCTTCGGCCCAAGGGCGAGCTGCCGCAAGCCGGCGGCCGGGCGGAAGCCGCCACCGATGCCGCCGAGCGGATGGTGCGCGATCGACTCAGCGAGGCGCCGGCGAACGCCGACGCCTCCGCAGAGGACGCCGGAACCGGCCGGACGCCCGGCTCGCCTGCCGTCGGCAGCGACGGGCTGGACGAGGCGGCGGACCCGCGCGAGGACCGAGCCCCTACAGAGACCTCGGAGCGAGCGGGCACCGCTGTCAGCAGAGCGCCGGCGGATCCGGGGCCGGACCCAGCGGGCGAGGTGGCGCCGGCCGCGGCTGGCGATGCCGGATCCGGGGTGGCCGAGGACGCGGCGCCAGAGGTGACTCCCGCCCCGTCGCTCGGAACGGGGGCCGGAGCGTCCGGCGAGGACCCGGTCGGACCGATGCCTCCGGAGCTGGATGCGCCCAAGTACGGCTGGCGGAGGATGACCTTTGGCGCCGATGAGATGGCCCGCGATGTCGCTGCCCATCGACGGCTGCTGGAGGACGAGAGCGACGAAGCCGACCGGCCGGCCAATGCCGACATCACCGCACCCCTACCGGACGCCGAACCACCTCTCGCCCCCGGCGCCGAGCACGAACCCCAACCATGACCGGCGAGCGTCTCGGCTACTCGTTTGGGCCGCTGGAGCGGCGCGGGATCCTCGGCCCGGTCCGCGGCGGACAGGCCGTCCTCATCGGCATCGGCGGCCTGGCTGGGATCATCTCGCTCAACGCCGTCTCCTCGGTGAGCGGACCCCTGCTCGCCATCGTGTTGATGGCCGTCGCCGTGGCCGTCGCCTTCGTTCCGGTGGCCGGCCGGACGGCCGAGGAGTGGATCCCGCTGGCGTGGGCCTTTGCGCTCCGCCGCGCAGGCGCACGCCGCGGATGGCGGTCACCCGTTTCCCGCGCCGGAGCCGTCGCCCGGCCCCCCGTCCGCCGCGCCGCAGCGCCCCAACCGACGTCGGCCCCCACCACCGAGCTCGTCGATCCAGACCCGGCGCCGCCACCCTTTCTCCACGGCGTCCGGATCACCGCCGCCAGCTACGGCGGGCGGCGGATCGGCGCGCTGCTGGAGCGCTCGGGCCGCCGGGCGACGGCGGTGCTCGCCTGCCGCGTCGCCGCCTTCACGCTCCTTGACCAGGAGGCCCAGGAACGCCGGCTGGCCCGCTGGGGGCTCGTTCTGTCCGGCGCCGCCGGGACCTCGATCTCACGGCTGCAGTGGGTGGAGCGGACGGCCCCGGCGCAGGGAGACGAGATGGCCCGCTGGCTGCACAGCGAGCGTGATCCGGTCGTTCCGCTGCGGGGCACGCCGATGATCGAGTCCTATCTGGAGCTCATCTCCAGCAGTACCAAGGTCACCCAGGAGCACGAGGTCCTGCTCGCCGTTCAGGTCGACACCCGTCGGGTGCGCGATCGCGGATCGGATGCCGTCATGCGGGCGCTCACGGAGCAGACCGAGCGGGTGGCGCACGCGGTGGAGGCGGCCGAGGTCTCGGTCCTCGGCGCCCTGTCCCCGGGGCAGCTGGCCCGCACCCTGCGCACGGCGTTTGATCCCTTCGCCCGCAGCGAGCTGACGGCGCTGGAGGCAGCCGATCCCGCCCGCGACGGCCTCAGCGAGGTCAACGCGTGGCCGCTGGGAGCGCGCGAGGCGTGGGACCACTACCAGAGCGACGGCGCGCTTCATGCCACGTACTGGATCTCGGCGTGGCCGCGGATCGAGGTCTCGCCGATGTTCATGGACGCGCTCCTCGGCCACTCCGCCGCGGTCCGCGCGGTGGCGGTCACGTTTGAGCCGCTGCCCGCCGACCGCTCCACGCGTGAGGTGGAGGCCGCGATCACCCGCGACCGCGCCGACCGGGAGCTGCGGGCCCGGTTCGGACAGTCGGAGACCGCCCGCCAGCGACAGGCCGCCGAGGCGACGCGGCGACGCGAGGCGGAGCTCGCCGCCGGTCACGCCGAGGTCCGCCTGAGCGGCTTTGTCACCGTGTCCGGCCGCGACCGCGAGGATCTGCGCCACGCCTGCTCACGCGTGCTGGAGCAGGCGGCGCGGGCCCGGCTGGAGCTGCACCTCCTCTACGGCGAGCAGGCCGAGGCGTTCACGTTCACGCTGCCGCTCTGCCGGGGGCTGCGGTGAGGACGATTCGCCGGCGGACGGCTGAGCGGCCCGGGCACCGGTGCACCACGCGGCATGCCCAGGCGGTCTATCCCTTCGTGTGCGCGGGCGGTCTTGGGGGCCGGGGTGTGTACGTCGGACGTGACTCCGGCGGCGGGGCGTTCTGCTACGACCCCTGGGTCCTGTACGGCGATGGGATGCTCGACGACCCCAACGTCATCGTGCTCGGCAAGCTCGGCCAGGGCAAGAGCGCACTGGTCAAGACGCTGCTGTGGCGGATGCTCCTGTTCGGCCGCCGGGCGTTTGTGCTTGACGTCAAGCGCGAGTACGGGCCGCTGTGTGAGGCGGTGGGCGTCGCGCCCGTCTCCCTGGTCCCGGGAGGCGGCGTCCGGCTGAACCCCCTCGCCTCCCGGCCGGAGGAGCACGCCCAGCTTGAGCTGCTGCGCGCCGTCACCGCGGCCGCGCTCCGCGAGCCGCTGACCCAGGTGGAGGCCGCCGCGCTGCGCGAGGCCCTGCGCGTGGTGCGCGCCCGGGGCACCGGCGAGCCGACGCTGCCGGAGATCGCCGCCGTCCTGTTCGCCCCGGTCGACGAGATGGTGTCCCGGTTGCAGACGACGGCCCCGGACCTGGCTGCCGACGCCCGCCGGGCGGCCCTGGCGCTGCAGGACCTGTGCGAGGGGCCGCTGAGCGGGATGTTCGACGGTCCCACCACGCCGGGACTGGACCTCGACGCCCGGCTCCTGGTGCTCGATCTGCACGCCGTCCGCGACTCCCCCGCGGTCGGCATCCTCATGGCCTGCGCCAGCGCCTGGATCAGCGCGCTGCTGGCCCGCACCGCCGAGCGGCCGGGGCGCGAGCGGCTGATCAACGTCGCCGACGAGTCGTGGAAGATCGTGCAGCACACGGGACTGGGCGAGTGGTTTCAGTCCAACTTCAAGCTGGCGCGGCAGTTCGGCGTGATGAACCTCGTCGTGCTGCACAAGCTCGCCGACCTGCAGGCCGCCGGCGACGCCGGCTCCCGCGCGTCGCGCATCGCCGAGGGCCTGATCGCCGATGCCTCGACCCGCATCGTCTACCACCAGGACGAGAGCCAGGTCCCGCTGACCCGCTCCCTGCTGGGACTGTCAGACAGCGAGGCGCGCCTGCTCTCGCTGCTCTCGGCCGGGCAGGCGCTGTGGCGAGTCGGCGCCCGCTCGTTTGTGGTCGCCCACCGCCGCTCGCGGATTGAGCGACGGCTGACCGACACCGACGCCGGCATGAGCACCAACGCGGGCCCGGGCAGGCGATGAACGGACGGCGCACGGGCGGCATCTCCGACGGCGCGCTGCTCGTCGTCGCCGGCGCCGCCGGACTGGCCGGGGCCGCGGTCTGGCTGTGGGGCGGCGTGGCCGGGGCACTGTTCGGACACGGGTGGCCGCAGGTGTCCGCGGGCGGCGTCCTGCGGGTCCTCACCCATCTTCCGGGCACGCTCGGCCATCCCGCCCGGGCCTGGCCGGACGGCCCGCGCCGGCTGCTGCCCGGAGCGGCGGGCTGCTACGCCGCGCTGATCCTCCTGCTCGGAGCCATCGCCGCCGTTGTCGCCGCGATGGCCCGCACGGAGGTGGGGACGGCGCTGGCGCGGCGGGGGCGGGCCGGCGCCCACTGGGCGACGAGCGCCGAACTGCGGCCGCTACGAGGCCGCCGGCTGACGCGCCGTCACCGGCCGGCGGGTCGGCTGGCGCTCGGCCGCCACCGGGGACGGCTGCTGTGCGCCGAGGAGCGCCATGCGCTCGTCGCCTTCGGCCCCCCGCAGTCCGGGAAGTCGGCCGGGCTGGCCGTGCCCGCCCTCCTGGAGTGGGATGGTCCGGCGGTGGCGTCGTCGATCAAGACCGACCTGCTCGGCGCCACGCTGGCCCGGCGCCGGACGCTCGGCCCCGTGTTTGTTTTCGATCCGTTTGAGCTGTCCGGGTCACCGGCGAACACCTGGTCTCCGCTGCGCGGCGCGCAGACCTGGGATGGCGCCCTGGAGGTCGCGTGGCGGCTGGCGGCGGCGGGTGAGCTTGACCAGCGGGGCGTCGAGGGCGGTGACTTCTGGGCGATCGCCGCCGAACAGCGGCTCGCCCCGCTGCTGTTCACCGCCGCGCGGGCCGGACTTGGCATGGACGCGGTGGTCCGGTGGGCCTACGGCCAGGGTTCCCGCGAGCTGGACGAGACGATCTCCCAGCTCATCGGCGGCGCCCACGACGAGGCCGAGTTGGAGGGGGCGCACGCCGCCTACGACGCCGTCCGGGCGTTCGAGGCCCAGGCCGACCGAACGCGGTCCTCGATCGAGGCCACCGCGCAGGGCCTCCTGCGCGCCTACCGGTTTGCCCGTGTGCTGCGCTCGGCGCAGTCGTCCCAGATCGCGCCTGACGAAGTGCTGGATCAGCGCGCCACCCTGTATCTGATCGGCGACGCCAAGGCGTCAAAGCTCCTGCGTCCGATCTTCCTGGCGCTGCTGTCAGAGCTCGTCGACCGGGCCTACGAACGCGCGACCATGGCCGGCGGGCGGCTGAAGCTGCCCCTGCTGCTCTGCCTTGACGAGGCGGGGAACGTGGCGCCGCTGCCCAACCTGGCGGAGATCGCCTCAACGGCCCCCAGCCACAACATCCAGCTCGTCTCGATCTTCCATGATCTCGCCCAGGCGCGCAGCCGCTACCGCCAGCAGGCGGAGACGGTCGTCAACAGCCATCGCGCCCGGATGCTGTTGCCGGGAGTCGCCGACCTTGACACCCTGCGCTACTTCTCGGGACTGGCCGGCGAGGAGGAGATCACCGATACGACGCGCACCACCGGTGGCGACGGCCAGACGCGCACACGCGGGACCCGCCGGCGGCCGCTGGCGGCACCGGAGGAGCTGCGGCAGCTGCCGCCCGGACACGCCCTCCTGCTCTACGGGCGGGTGGCGCCGGTCCAGGTCCGGCTGCGGATGTGGTTCGCCGACCGGCGGCTGCGGCGACTGGCGGCGGGAGAGGACGAGCACCCGGAGGCGACATGAACTGGCACGGTCCGGATGACTGGCGTGATGACCTCCCCCATGACGACGGCTGGGCCGAGGATGACGGCGTGCGCTGGCCGCTCACCTGGCGCGGGCTCCTGCCCCGCGAGCGCTGGCTGTGGTTTGAGCGCCTGTGGACGGACGTGTGCTCGCTGCGGGAGCGGTATCGGCTCGCCGTTCGCTCGGCCTGGTGGGAGGATGAGATCCAGGTGGAGGCGCTGGCAGCGCTCGCCGCCTGGACGGAGCGCTATGACTCCGGCGAGTGGGATGACCCACCCGGCAAGCTGGCGCTCCTGTTTGACATTGAGCGCGTGGCGGCGCTGCTGCGGGACGGGATCGATCCGTTTCAGCCGGACCGCGATCGCCTGGCATTTGTCCGTCACCTCATCGATCTCGGCTGCCAGCCGCCGCCGGGTCGCCGGCCGGAGGAATGACGGCTTCGCCAGAATCCCTTCGCAGTGCATACGCCGCACGCCCAGTCCCGGGACGGATCCGCCGGCGAGGCGGGCGCCGGCTCGCGGGCGGGGCAGTCCGGGGAGACGGGCGGCGGCCCGCGGGCGCGGCTGTTTCCCGTCGGTGCCGGCGTGACGGTCGCCCAGCTCGACCGCGACCCCCACCCGGTGCTGGCCCGGCTGCGCGCCGCCGAGCCCGTCTCCTGGGTGCCAAGCCTTGACGGATGGCTGGTGACCCGCCATGACCTGGTGCTGGCGGCGATGCGCGATGCCGCCAGGTTCACCGTCGACGACCCCCGGTTCTCGACCGCGCAGGTGATCGGTCCCAGCATGCTCAGCCTTGACGGCGCTGAACACGCCCGCCACCGTGAGCCGTTCGTCGCCCCGTTTCGCGCCGCCGCGGTGGCCGGCCGGTTCGCGGCGGCGGCCGAGGAGGAGGCCGGCCGGCTGGTGGCGCGCCTGGCGCCGGCTGGAGGCGCCGAGCTGCGGCGGGAGTTCGCCGGACCGCTGTCGGCGGCGATCGTCACCCGGGCCCTCGGCCTGGGAGCCGGTGACGTGGGCGACGTCCTTGCCGCCTACGAGGCGATCGTGGCCTCGGTGACGGCGATCACGGCCGGGGACAGCCCCACCGCGGACGGGGCCGCCGCGTTTGACCGGCTGGGCGGGCGTCTGCGGACGGTGATCTCAGCCGAGCACGGAGGGTCTCTGCTGGCCTCCGCCGCCGCCCAGGCATCGCTGTCGGCGAAGCAGATCGTCTCCAATGCGGCGGTTCTGCTGTTCGGCGGGATCGAGACCACCGAGGGGATGATCGCCAACGCCGTCCTGCACCTGCTCAGGCATCCGGACCGGCTCGCCCAGGTGCGCGACGAGCCGGCCCGTCTGGATGCGGCCATCGACGAGTCGCTGCGGCTTGAGCCGGCCGCCGCCGTCGTCGACCGGTACGCGACCACCGACGTGGAGTTCGGCGGCGCGGTCATCGCCGCCGGCGAGCTCGTCCGCCTGTCGATCGCCGGCGCCAACCGCGACCCGGCAGTGTTCGCCGAGCCGGATGCGTTTGATCCGGACCGCGCCCGGCTGCGCCGGCACGTGGCGTTCGCCCAGGGTCCGCATGTCTGCGTGGGCGTGCATCTGGCCCGGCTGGAGGCGCGGCTGGGGCTGCAGACGCTGCTCAGCAGACTGCCCGGCCTCGCCCTGGACCCGGAGCGGGCGGCCGAGGTCCGGGGGCTGGTGTTCCGCAAGCCGCGTGAGCTCCCCGTAGTGTGGGAGCGGCACTGACGACATGTGGGCACCACCGACGTGGGGATGTACGTCCGCTTTACCGACCGCTCCTGAAAAGAGAGGATGGACATGAGACTGAGCGCGCGTAACCAGCTGCCGGGAACCGTGGCGGAGATCCGGCGCGGGGAGGCGATCGCCAACGTCGTGCTCGACGTCGCGGGACAACGGCTCGTCGCGTCGATCACGGTGGAGGCGGTCGAGGAGCTGGGCCTCACTGAGGGCAGCCAGGTGACAGCGATCATCAAGGCGTCGGACGTTCTCCTCGCCGCCGAGTGAGACAAGCGCCGGTCCGCCGACGAGGACAGCATCAATCGCAACCGACGAAGGAGAGATCGAATGGCACTGAGCGCGCGCCACAAGGACAGGCATCACAACCGGCGGCTGGCCCTGCCGGCGGTCCAGGGCGGCGAGGCCGAGATGCCGATCGACAAGATCGGCCGACACGGCGTGGGCCCAGATGCTGCCTATGAGCAGATCAAATCCGAGCTGCTCCTCGACGGCCAGGCCCGGCTGAACCTGGCGACGTTCGTGAGCACATGGATGCCGTCCATCGGCGCCCAGCTCATGGCCGAGACCGCCGACAAGAACATGATCGATAAGGACGAGTACCCGCAGACGGCGGAGATCGAGGAACGCTGCGTCAACATCCTTGCCGACCTGTGGAACTCGCCGGAGCACGAGCACGCCACCGGCTGCTCGACGACCGGCTCCAGCGAGGCGGCGATGCTCTCCGGGATGGCGCTGAAATGGCGGTGGCGCAAGCGGCAGGAGGCCGCCGGCAAGCCGGCCGACCGTCCCAACCTGGTGATGGGAGCCAACGTCCAGGTGTGCTGGGAGAAGTTCTGTCGCTACTGGGAGGTGGAGCCGCGACTGGTGCCGATGGAGGGCGAGACCTTCCACCTCACGGCCGACCGAGCCGTCGCCCACTGCGATGAGAACACGATCGGCGTCGTTGCCATCCTCGGCTCCACCTTCGACGGCAGCTACGAACCGGTGCGGGAGATCTCCGACGCGCTGGACCGGCTTGAGGAGGAGCGCGGCATCCATGTCCCCCTGCACGTCGACGCCGCATCCGGAGGGTTCGTCGCGCCGTTTCTCGCCCCGGAGCTCGAATGGGACTTCCGCATCGAGCGGGTTCAGTCGATCAACGCCTCCGGTCACAAGTACGGGCTGGTGTATCCCGGCGTCGGCTGGGCGATCTGGCGCAACAAGGAGGCGCTGCCCGAGGAGCTCGTCTTCAACGTCAACTACCTGGGCGGAAACATGCCGACGTTCGCCCTCAACTTCTCCCGCCCGGGCAGCGAGGTGGTCGCCCAGTACTTCAACTTCATGAGCCTGGGGCGTGACGGCTACACGGCGATGATGCAGAACCTGCAGAACATCGCCATGCACATCTCCAAGGGCGTCGCCGAGATGGGGCCGTACCGATTGATCTCAGACGGCTCAGACCTGCCGGTGTTCGCGTTCGCGCTGGCGCCGGAGGTCAAGAACTACACCGTGTTCGATGTCTCGGACCGGCTGCGGGAGCGCGGCTGGCTCGTCCCCGCCTACACGTTCCCGGAGAACCGCCAGGATCTCAGCGTGCTGCGGGTGGTGGTGCGGGCGGGCATGCACCATGAGATGGCCGACCAGCTGCTCGAGAGCCTGTCGGACAAGACAAAGGCGCTGGAGGCGCTGACCGAGCCGCTGCCGGACGCGATCCGCAGCAAGGCCAAGGCGTTCGCGCACTAAAAGCGCAGCGGACCTGGGCGAGTGGACACGCCCGCGGGAGCAGTCAGTCAGCGCGGGCCATCCGGCGCGCCCGGCGGCGTCCGGCGACGGCGATCGGCGCCCGCCCCCGGATCTCGGAGACGAGTCGCAGGGCGAAGTCGCCGGGGCTCTCCCCCGGCTGCAGGCCGCCGCCGGCGGGCTCAAAGAACGCCACCTGCACCCGGGGACGGTTCGCCGGGAACCGGGGAATGTCGACGGTGCCGGTCACGGCGCAGCAGACCACCGCCGCCTCCGGCACCTCCTGGGCCAGGCGGCCGATGCCGCTGCGGGCGCGCAGTTCACGCCCCAGCGAGCGCGTCCCCTCCGGGAAGATGCCGATGCAGGCACCGGCGCGGAGCTCGGCGACGGCTCGGTCCAGGGCGCGGGCATCGCCGGCGCCGCGGTCGATGGGGATCTGGCCCATGCCGTCCAGGACCCGGCCGATCCCGGGCTTCCACAGCGAGGACTTCGCCAACGCCCGGATCTGACGCCGGGGCAGGGCGGCAATGCCGATCACGACCGGATCCCAGTAGCTGTCGTGATTGCCCGCCAGGAGCACCGGCCCCTGCAGCGGCAGGCACTCCAGCCCGGTGACATCCAGACGGCCCCACCAGCGGACCGCGGGCGTGCCGACCGCCATCACCGCCCGGTATTCGGTTGTGACGTGCTCGATGCGCTCCACCGGGGGCTGATCCTGCCACACCGATGACCGCGATGACCTACAGCCGCTCGGCCAGCATGCGGCCGGCGGCCTGGATCTCCTCCAGCGTCGATGCCTCCAGCACCCGGTCAAGGTCAAGGATGCGGGCTCCCATGCCGTCAAGCCCCCGCGAGCCGACGATGGCGTGACACGGCACCCCGGACTGGCGAGCGCGGGTGGCGACCTCGGAGACGACCTTACCGACGAGGCTCTGCTCGTCGAGCCGTCCCTCGCCGGTGACGACCGCGCGCGACGCCCGCATGCGCGCATCGAAGCCGACGGCATCAAGCACGAACGCCGCCCCGGGCACCAGCTCGGCCCCCAGGGCGGCCCACAGTCCCCCGGAGAGGCCGCCGGCGGCGCCGGTCATCGGCTGTCCGCGGGGGTCCCGGGGCAGCCGCCGGGCGACCGCGTTCAGCCGGGCGGTCAACCGGCGGACGGCGTCCGGATCGGCCCCCTTCTGGGGAGCGAACACGCGGGCGGCGTCCTCAAACGGGGTCCGAACGTCGCAGAGCACCACCAGCCGCGCCCCGTTCAGGCCCCCGGCGCGTTCGATCGCCCGGATGGCACCGGCGCCGCCGTCGGTCGTCGCGCTGCCGCCGACCCCCACATATACGGTGTCGGCGCCGCGGTCGATCGCCGCCGCGATCAGCTCGCCGGTTCCCTCGGTGCCGGCGGCGATGGCGTCCCGCTCCGCCGGGTCGAAGAGGTGCAGGCCGCTGGCCGCCGCGGTCTCGACGATTGCGCGGTTGCCGCTGAGGGCAAACCCGGCCTCGACCGGGCGGCCGAGGGGGTCGTGGACCGGCACCGTGTGCAGCTCGCCGCCGAGCGCCGCCATCAGCGCGCTGAGCGTGCCCTCGCCCCCGTCGGCGACCGGGCACAGGTCGACCGGGCGGCCACCGTCCTGGAGACCGCGGCCGATGGCGGTGGCGACCTCGGTGGCGGTGTACGTGCCCTTGAAGGAGTCCGGAGCGACCAGCACCGTCTCCGGGATGCCGGCGACTCGGCTCATGGCGGGCAGTATCGGTCATCCTGTGGGGGATGGCCGAGTACGAGCTCATCGAGGCGGGGGGGCAGGAGGTGCGGATCTCCAGTCCCGGGAAGGTCTTCTTTGCGCAGCTGGGGGTGACCAAGCGGGACCTGATCGGCTACTACCTGGCGATGGCCGAGGCGGTCATCAACCATCTGCGCGACCGGCCGACGGTGCTCAAGCGCTTTCCGCAGGGCGCGGGCGCGGAGCCGTTCTTTCAGAAGCGGATCCCGGACTCGGCGCCGGAGTGGCTGGACACGACGACGGTCACCTTCCCCAGCGGACGCACGGCGCGCGAGCTGTTGCCCAACCGTCCGGCCGCGCTCGTCTGGGGTGTGAACCTGGGGGTCATCGACTGGAATCCATGGCAGGCGCGCGTCCCGGATCTCGATCATCCGGACGAGCTCCGCGTCGACCTGGATCCGACACCGGAGGCGAGCTGGGACGACGTGCGCCGCGTGGCGCTGGTGGTGGGCGAGGTCCTGACCGACCACGGGCTGACGGGATATCCGAAGACGAGCGGATCCCGCGGCATCCACATCAACGTCCGCGTGCGCCCGGATCGCGACTACTTCGAGGTTCGCCGCGCCGCGCTGGCGCTGGCCCGCGAGGTGGAGCGGCGCGTCCCGGAGCTGGCCACCAGCAAGTGGTGGAAGGAGGAGCGCCACGGTGTGTTCGTCGACTACAACCAGAACATGCGTGACCGGACGGTCGCCTCCGCCTACAGCGTCCGCCCCACCCCGGACGCGCGCGTCTCCACGCCGCTGCGCTGGGACGAGGTGGCCGACGTCGAGCCCGGCGACCTGCGCATCGACACGGTGCCGGCGCTCGTTGCCCGGCGCGGCGACCCCAGCGCCGACATCGACGCTCACGCCGCCTCGCTGGACTCGCTGCTGGAGCTCTCCCGGCGCGACGAGGAGCAGGGACTGGGCGACGCGCCGTGGCCGCCGCACTTTCGCAAGCAGGCGGGCGAGCCCAAGCGGGTCCAGCCCAGCCGCGCCCGCAGGAGCTAGGTCTGCATCTGCTCCAGCCGGCACTCGGCCGGGGGCTTGTCCTCGCGCCAGCGCAGGATCCTGGTCCCGTGACGGATCCGCCCGCCGGAGGCGTGGTCGAAGGTGACCTCCACGACGAGCTCGGGCCGCAGCGAGATCCACTCCAGCTCCTTCTCGCTCTTCCACCGGCTGGGATCACCGTGGCCCCGCTCGCCGGTCTCGTAGGGCGTCAGGCGCGCCACCAGGTCCCGCTTCTCCTGGGCGCGCAGCCCGGAGGAGTGACCGACGATGTGCAGGGTGCCGGAATCGTCGTACAGGCCAAGGATGAGCGACCCCACGGTGCCCGGCTCCTTGCCGGGGCGATAGCCGGCGACCACCGCGTCGATCGTCCGGACCCGCTTGATCTTGACCATCCCCTTGCGCTCCCCCGGCCGGTACGGGGCGCCGAGGTCCTTGGCGACGACGCCCTCCCCGCCGCGCAACCAGTCCGCCGTCTGATCCGGGTCGAGGGTCAGCGGCGTGAGGCCGAGCTGTGCGTCGGACGCCAGCGCCTCCAGCGCCGTGCGGCGCTCGGCGAACGGCAGCGTGAGCAGCGCCTCCTCGTCGCGGGCGAGCAGGTCGAAGGCGACGAAGTGGGCCGGGGTCTGCTCGGCGAGCATGGCGATGCGCGACGCGGCGGGATGGATGCGGTTCTGCAGCGCGCCGAAGTCCTCATGGCCGTCGTCGGCATCGATGATGATCTCGCCGTCGACGACGTACCGGCCGGCCCGGAAGGTGAGCTCCGGGAAGTAGCGGCCGAGCGGCTTGCCGCCGCGCGACTGGATGAGGAACTCATCGCCGTCGACAAAGACGATCGCCCGGAAGCCGTCGAACTTGGGCTCGTAGGCCCATTGATCGCCGAGCGGCAACTCCTTGGCCGAGCGGGCGAGCTGTGGCTGGACGGGGGGCGTGAGCGGGAGCGGCACCGGGCGCGATGCTACCCCGCCCACTGAAGCGGCCGGGATCCGAATCCGCGCGACAGCGGCCGGTAGGATCACCTCGATGTCGACCGACCGCGCCACCACCGCCGCCGAGCAGGAGTACCTGGAGTCGCTGTTCTGGCTCTACGAGGCCGAGCTGCCGATGACCGGCGCCAATCTCGCCCGGGCGATGCAGCTGTCAGCGCCGACCGTGCACGAGATGCTGGGGCGGCTGGAGCGCCACGGCTACATCGAGCGCACGTCCGGCCGGCGGATCGCGTTCACCGACACCGGGCGCGAGCATGCCGAGCGGATCGTCGGCCGTCACCGGATGATCGAGCGATTTCTCACCGACACGGTCGGCGTCCCGTGGGACGACGTCCATGAGGAGGCCGAGAAGCTGGAGTACGCGATGACGCCGCGGTTTGAGGCCTACGTTCGCTCCGCCGTCGGAGACGCCAAGACGTGTCCCCACGGCCACCCCATCAAGGTGGGCGAGCGGATCGACGGCGTTCCCCTCGCCGACTGCGAGGTGGGGGCCCGGGTGACGATCCTGCGACTGGAGAACGAGGCCGAGGACCTGCTCCATTACCTCAAGGAGGCCGGCATCGAGCCGGGCATGAGGGGGACGATCGCCGCCAACGACGGCGAGAGCGTCACGGTCCGCACCGACGGCGACGACGCGGCCGTGACGGTCAGCGTGGCCGAGACGGTCTCGGTGCTCGCCGACCCGTCCCCCCCGGCCCGCACCGCCCTGCCGGAGCAGTTGGTGCTCGGCGGGCGCTACGGGCGCTGAGCGCCCGGCGCACGGCAGCGGCTGCACGGCTCTGAGCGCGCGGCGCGGACAGCCGCTACGGACGTGGAGCGCCGGCCGGAACCACCGGCGCGCCCTCCCGCTCACCGGCCGCCGCGGCCGGGCCACGGCGGGACCGCCTGACCCGCAGGCCGACCGCGCAGGCGCCCACCGCCACCGCCGTCACCGCAAGCCGCGCCAGGCCGGAGATGCTGACGAACACGGTCGTCGAGACCGTCAGCGCCAGCGTGACCTGAACGGCGGCATCCGTCAACAGCCCCACCCCCACGATCGCCGTGAGCATGGGGGCGGCATCGCCGGCGAGCTCGGCGCGCAGCGCCGCGATGCGACCGACGGCGGCGGTCGGACCGCGGCTCGGCAGCAGGTCGACGAGCACCGGCAGGAGCGGTCGCCGGAGGGCGACCGAGACCAGACAGGCAAGCCCCAGGGGTCCGGTGATCATCCCGCGGCGGAGCTTGAGCGGCAGAGCGCTGCCGCCGGAGGCCAGCGATACCAGCAGAGCGATGACGAGCACCAGGACGGCGAGGACGGCGACCGGGCTCAGCCGCCGGCGCGCGCCGTCGCCGGTGAGCGTCCAGGCCAGCGGAATGGCGGCGGAGACGGCCAGGGCATCGGCGTCGCTGTGCAGCACGTTGCGGAGGACCAGAAACGTCGCAATGGGCAGCGCCGCTCCCGCCGCCAGGACGAGACGGCGCAGGACAGCCGGACGATGAGCCGTACGGCGCCCGCCACGATCCACGTGCCGCCCCCGGTTCACGCGCCCCACACTAGCCGTCCCGTCGACGGCTGCCAAGCGGACAGATACCGAGCGGGATCGGTAGTTCGCCACACCGCAAACTCGCTGGTACTTGACATTTTTTTGGTAATTGAAACTCCGATTGTCGAAACCGGTTTATTGGGCTACGATGCCCAAAAGGGAAGCCCTTGCCGCGAGGGCTTCACCCAAACCGGGGGGGCACCATCGACGGTGGCCGGGGAAGTCGACGACAACATCACGGTCGTGGTCGTGGAGGAGCACGAGATCGTGCGCCGGGGCCTCGTCGCGTCACTGGAGGAGGATCGGCGGCTGCGTGTCGCCAGCGCCTCGCCGGAGACGCCGTTGCCCGCGGGCGTCGATGTCGCCGTCGTCTCCTCCCGCGCCGCCGCCCGCACCGTGTTCCCGTGCCCCATCGTCGTGTGCGCCGACACGCTGCACCACGCTGACGCCGTAGCGGCGACGAACACCGTGGCGGGCGTGCTCGTCCGCAAGACACTGACCGGCGCGCAGCTGCGAGCGACCGTGCACGCCGCAGCCGCCGGCCTGCGCGTCCAAGTCGGCCGAACCAACTCAAACGGGCACCACGACACGCAGTCAGTGGCACTCGAGCCGCGGGCGACCCGGCTGCTGGAACTCCTGGCCGAGGGGCTCAGCACCCGGGAGATCGCCGTGCACATGAGCTACTCGGAACGGACGATCAAGAAGCTGATCACCGCGCTGGAGCACCGGTTCGCCGCTCGTAATCGCGCCCAGATCGTCGCCCAGGCGATCCGGAGCGGGCTGATCTGAGGCGCCCCGCGCCGACCAGATCCCCTCGCACCGTCTCATAGCCCTCCCCACCCCCGGCTCAGAAGCCGCGGCACGTGAATGGACCGACGCGATCCAGCGGGGCCCAAAGGGGCACCGCGGCGTGCCCGTCCGCCACGCCTGCGGGGCCCAACGCTCTCTTGCCGCAGCTGCCCGCCGCCGGAGATGATCTGACCGTGGGGCCGGTGGCAATGGAGTCGACAGAGATGATCTCGCGCGTCGTGAGCTCAGGCGGCCCAGTGCTGCTGTTCGAGCTTGACGCGCCGGAGCCCGACGACGGGGGGGCCGGGCGTCGCTGCGAGGTGCGGCTGATCGGCAGAGTGCGCAACGAGCGGTCGCCCGCCCGGAGGCAGGAGCTGTCGGCGGTGCTCCTGCTGCGAGCGCAGACGCCGGCGCGGTTGCTCTCATGCGTGCGGGCGGTGTCGCAGGGCGCGACGCTGCCCGCAGACGTCCTGCTGGAGCAACTCGTCCTCGCCGCCGACGATGACGACGCCGCCACCGGCACCGGCGGCGAGCACCGGGAACGGCGGCTGACCCGCCGTGAGTTCGACGTTCTGCGCATGCTCGCCGACGGCGACTCGACGCGTGAGATCGCCAACGCCATGAGCTACTCGGAGCGAACCGTCAAGAACATCGTGCGCTCACTGCTGGAGAAGCTCAACTGCCGCACCCGGGCGCACGCGGTGGCGCTCGCGGCCCGGCAGGGCGTGGTGTAGGCGGGTGCGGAGCCTCGCATGAGTCGCGTGGCGGTGATCGGGCTCGACTGCGCGGAGCCGAGCCTCGTCTTCGATCGCTGGCTGGATGAGCTGCCGAATCTCCGGGAGTTGACCCGCCGCGGCATGTGGGGGCCGCTGCGGAGCGTCGACCCGCCGATCACGGTGCCGGCGTGGAGCTGCATGATGAGTGGACGCGACCCCGGCGAGCTCGGCATCTACGGCTTTCGCAACCGGACGGCGTATGGCTATGACTCGCTGGCGGTCGCTGATTCGCGCGCGGTGAAGGTCAGCCGAGTCTGGGATCACCTCGCTGCCGCGGGCCGCGAGGTGATTGTCGTCGGCGTCCCCCAGACCTCGCCGCCCGTCGAGGTCAACGGCGCCCTGGTCTCCTGCTTTTTGACCGGCGACACCCGCACGTCTCCGTACACGCACCCCCCGGAGCTGCGGACCGAGATCGACGGGCTCGTCGGCCAGTACCGCGTCGATGTCCGCAACTTCCGCAGCGACGACCGAGATCGCATCCTCGGCGAGATCTACGAGATGACCGAGCAGCGGTTCCGGGTCTGCCGGCACCTGCTCGACACGCGCCCGTGGGACTTCTTCATGGTGGTGGAGATCGGCTTGGACCGGATGCACCACGCGTTCTGGCGCTACCTCGATCCACACCATCCGCGGCATGAGCCGGATCACCGCTATCAGGACGTCATCCGCGACTATTACGGGTATCTCGACGACGAGATCGGCGAGTTGCTCGAGCGCTTCGATGACGACACCGTCGTGTTCGTCGTCTCCGACCACGGCGCGCGGCCGATGCACGGCGCGGTCTGCGTCAACGAGTGGCTGGTCCGCGAGGGCTACCTCGTACTGGAGGAGATGCCCACGACGGTCACGCCCTTCCGCGACCTGCAGGTCGACTGGAGCGCGACGCGGGCCTGGGGCGAGGGGGGCTACTACTGCCGCCTCTGCCTGAACGTCGCCGGCCGCGAGCCGCGGGGAATCGTCGCGCCGGAGGAGGTGGACGGCCTCCGGGAGGAGCTCGCCCAGCGGCTGGCGGAGATTCCGGGCCCAGAGGGCGAACCCCTGGGGACATGCGTCTTTCGCCCGGAGGAGCTGTGGCGCGAGCAGCGCGGGATACCCCCTGATCTCATCGTCTACTTCGGCGACCTCGGGTGGCGCAGCAACGGGAGCGTCGGCCACGGACGGCACTGGACGCTCGACAACGACACCGGGCCTGACGACGCCAACCACGATCGCCACGGGCTGTGGATCGCCGCCGGCCCGGCCGTCATGCCAGGGCGCCGCGAGGATCTCGTCATCTACGACGTCGCGCCGACGATCCTGGCGCTCGCCGGTGTCCCCGGCGACGACGGCATGCGGGGCCGCGCCCTCGCGCACAGGACGGCGCAGGACGCGCGGCCGTGACCGCGGCCGACCGGGCGCGGCCGCGTCTGTTGTTCATCAACGGCTTTCACCGCAGCGGCACAACGGTGATGACCTCGGCGGTCACCGAGGCGGTGGGCGGGGTGACGACGACGGTGGGCGGCCTGGCCGCGCACATCCCACCGCTGCACTCCTTCCTGGCGCAGACGCCGGCGATGGGCGCCGATCGCGGCGCCGACCGGCTCCCGGTCACGCCGCAGACCACCGAGGAGTACGGCTTCCTGCTCCAGCAGCGCACCGGCAGCCAGGCGCTCTACCGGTGTCCCGCGGGCCTGTCGGTGCTCCGCAGCCACATCGCCGAGCTCCAAGCGCAGGCGCCGGGACAGATCGTCGTCCTGAAGAACCCGTGGGATACGGGCGACGAGGCGCAGCTGCTCGCCGATTTTCCGGATGCGGCGATCATCATGGTCCGCCGCCGCCTGGCCGATATGGAGCGAAGTGTTCGCAAGGCCCTCGTGCGCTCCAGCACCTCCGCGTACTCGCGGGCGCTCAACGGCGACGCGAGCGGCTACCGGCGGTTCCAGCGCCAGCTCGCCTCTCGCTGGCGCCGGCGACTGCTCCTCCGCGCGCTTGAGCTGGCGGGGCGCCGGCGCGTGTGGCGGCTGGCGGCGCGGGTCCGGGACCTCCCTCCGGAACGGGTCGCGTTTCTCTCCTACGACGAGATGCGAGCCGACCCGCGGACGGGCGCCGCGTGGGCCGCGCACCTGCTGGATCCGCAGGCGCTGGCCGATGCGTTCGCCGATCAGGCGTTTGCCGACGCCGGGACCCGGGCGCCGTCCTCGGTGGTCCACCGGGCGCTGGATCGGCGCTGGCGGGCCGCCTGGCGCGATGCCCGCGCCCGCCAGATGCAAGCGGGAATTGTGGGGCCGCCGAGCCCGGCGCGCCGAGCGCAGGACAACGGGGTCCGGCGCCGCCCGGACCGAGAACTGAGCGTTTGGGGGCCATGATGCGCAGACGGGACCGAGGGATCGTCCGGACGACAGCCGCCAGGACGGGGGCCATCGCCGCCATCGCCGCCATGGCGGCGGTCATCACCGCGATCGCCGCCCTGGCGGTGGGAGCCGCGTCAGCGTCGGCGCAGCTGGCCACCACCCAGCTGCAGGAGAGCTACCAGGCCTACGACCTGTTTGAGGGCTATAAGCCGGCAACGTTCAACAAGTGCACCAAGCCGGAACCGATCTACATCAGCGAGCCCGCCGCTCCCGGCCGGTATCCCGTGCTTGTGTACCTGCACGGGACCCTCGCGGACCTGGGCGGAAACCAGGAGGGCCAGCAGGTCGCCGCCCTGGCCGCCGCGCAGGGATTCGTGGCCGCCGCGTTCACCTACAGCGACATCAGCCCCACCGAGGCCAGCGTCGACGGCCAGGCCAACTGCATGTTCAACACCGGCTCGCCGGGCAACGCCATCTCGCAGGTGTGTGCCTTGGCCGAGGCTGACTGCTCGCAGGGCTTTCTCGTCTCCGGATTCAGCGCCGGCGGTGCGATCGCCATGCGGGCCAAGAACTTCAATCCCTGGGTCCAGGCGGCCTGGGCGATGGGCGTCAGCGGCCCGGCGGTCGCCTCTGCCCTGGCGACTCCGGAGGGAACGCGGGCGCTGCCCAACAACCGGCTGCGGATCGACGTCGGACAGCGAGACGTCCAGGTCACCGATCCGAGCACCGGGCAGGTCACCTTCAACCTGACCGACCTCAACGCGCTGACCGGCCAGGACTGCACCACCGCCGACTGCCTGGCGCCGGACGGCTCCGGCTATTACGTGGTTCAGAACTCGGAGGTCGCCGACGGCGTCGCCGACCACTGCTACTGGATGCGCGTCAACAAGCTGGTGCCCACCAACAGCTGCACCTGGAGCCCCACCTTCGACCCCGGCTTCGTCCCGCCGAGCACCGCCCCCTGGGGGCTTGTGGCGAGCCTCGATTGGCTCCGCGCCCAGCTCGGCACGTCGGTGCCATCGGCGGCGCCGAGCCTCGGAGCCGCCCCCAGCGCGGCCCCGGGAGCGGTCACGGCACCGTGGGCGTCGGCCGGCGGCCGGAAGCAGCGCGGTGCCAAGCATCACCGCCGGGCGCGACGGCATTCTCACCACCACCGGCGCCACACCACCCACCGCCGCCACCACAGCGCCAAGCGGCGCCACCGCTCCACGCACGGGCGCCATCGCCGCGGGTAAGCGCATCCTGCTCGGACATTTGTCCAAGATCTGATCAAATCCCTCCACACTTTGGCGCGCACGGTCGATTACGCCGATTGCGCGACCTATCCGGAGGGAACCCGTGAGAGCGCCCTGAGGTAGCCGCTCGGCAGTCCGGCCCTGTGCCTGACGCGGAGCAATGGCGCTTCCTGGGCTCAACGGAGCTCTCTGCGCCCACGTCCAGGGCGGCGCGAGAGTCACACAGGTCCAGAAGGAGACAGGGTGCTCACGGAGCTCAAGAACCGGGTTGGCAGTCTGGTGCGCATCGGATTGCTTGCGCTGGCGATCACGCTGGGGGTGTCGGGCAGCGCCGGCGCGCTGACGACGCTCAACACCGCGGCGCTCGGCACGGGGACACTCGTGTCCGGCAACTGCCAGCCGGTCGCGGCGGCCACCGACGGGACGATGGTGTTCAATCGCATGCTGCCCAGCGGCGTCGATGACGCGTTTATCGGCAACGGGAACTGCGACGGTACGGCGCTCCTGCCTCCGTACCCCGGCAACCGCGGAGCCAGTGACATCACGCGTGACGGCCGGTACGTCCTGCTCGTCACCGCCGTGGGATGGGACCGGACGACCGTGGGCGCGCAGCCCGGCAAGGGCTCCCAGAACGCGATCCAGCTCTATGACCGGCAGACCGGAACCCTGTCGACGCTGCTACCGAGCGCGACGCCGTCCCAGCGCGGAGTCATCTGGCCCCGCTTCAACGCCGACGGCACCGAGATCGCCTGGGCCCAGATGGTCAAGACGCCGTGGGAGGAGAACTTCCCGTGGGGTGACTGGGACCTGCACGTCGCCAACGTGAATCTCGCCACCGGGGTGCTGAGCGACAACCGCAGCTGGCATGACCCATCCGCCCAGCCGGGACAGCTTGAGGTGTACGGCTGGATCCCCGGCACCAACAAGCTCATCTTCCAGTCGACCCAGGAGACCATTCCGGGCGCCACGGATCCGTTCCGCATCGCCCAGCTGTACACGCTGCCTGACACGTTCAGCGCCGGCACCAGCCCGACGCGGATCAGTCCGGACATGGCCCCGTACCTCCCCGGCCAGCAGCCCGTCCCGGTGTTTCACGAGTTCGCCGAGTTCGCCCCCAACGATCCGAACACGCTGTACACGTCAGTGGGCTCCGACACGCTTGGCGGCAACGATCTCTTCGCCTACCAGCTCTCCAGCCAGCAACCGAACGGGCTGCTCGGTCAGGCGACACGCATCAGCTACTTCGGTGGCGATCCTGACCATGGCTACGTCAGCTCGCCGGTTCCCGGCTGGCCCACCCCCGCCTACAAGGTGGTGACGATGATGGCGTGGGTCAACGGCGCCTGGGTCGCCGGAGTCTGCCCGGACATGTACTGCACGTCGACGAGCGCCTACCGCATCACCCTGCCGCCGCCCCAGGCGTCGGCCGCCGGGCTGGCGAGCGGACGGGCGGGCGGACTGGCGGCGACTGCGGCGGGTACGCGCCGGAGCACGTCCCACCGCCACCACGCCGCCGCCCATCACCGACGCGCTGGCCGACGGCGGCGGGCAACCCATCACCGGCGCGCACACCGGCGCCGGCGGCGGCCAACCCACAGCCGGCGGGCGGCCGCGCGGCACCGCGGTCGGTCAGCAGGCCACCGGAGCGGTCAGCACCGCCGGCGGCGCGCCGTTCGGCAGTCCTAAGGTCGCGGTGAACGGCCAGCTGCCTGAGCTGCAGCTCGCCGGAGCCCGGACGAGGTCGATCCGGTGCTTGATCCGGCGCACGACGACCCTTCGACGGACCTTCTGACGCTTGCCATTGCGCGTGATCGTGCGGGTCCTGGTCCGGATGACCTTGTGGACGATCGTGCGGTTCGCGCCCAGGTCGAGGGTGACGCCCATGAACTGGTAGCTGACCTGCGGGATGACCGGCGGGACGGGGAGGGGGTTGAACGTGATCTGGATCCCGTTGGCGCCGCTGATCGACCCGGGGACGACACGGACGCCGGCCAGGAAGGCGACGGCCATCAGACTGTTGTGCGGCCCCAGGTAGAGCTTGATGCTGACGGGCAGATCACGCGCGCCGCCCGGCTTGGTGACGTGAATCGTCATCACGGCGGCGCCGATCCGGCTCGCCGACGGACACTCGTTTAGCCTGGCGTTCAGAAGCGAGCAGCGTTTGGCCGCCGCCTTCGTGTCGAGGACGAATCCGGGCGGCGTCGAGACGGTCAGAGACGTTGGGATCACCCCGCTGATCGGCGGCTGGGTCCCGTCGACAGCCCAGTGCAGCTGGGTCGCCTTCCCGGGCTGGCCGGGCGTCGCCGACGCCACCGCCGGCCCATCCGCGGCCGCGGTGGCAGCCAGCCCCGCCATCACGGCGAGCGAGAGCACCATGGCGGTGCACAGGCGGCGTCGAATCCTCGTCATCGTCGATCACTCCTCACTGTCGCCAGGGGCGGACCCCTGAGTCCTCACTGCCCCCACGCCCGCCGGGAGCGGACTCGGCGGACCGGCGCCGACGGCGTGGAGCATGTACACGTCGGTTCCCTCAAACGGCCACTCCTGCTCGACGGTCGCGGCAAACCCGGCCGCGGTCAGCAGCGTCCGCATCTCCTCCAGCCGGCCGTCGATGTCGTGCACCTCCACCGCCAGCCGTTTGATCCTCGGCCAGTCCTGGGCGTCGATGCCGTGCAGCACGGCCAGCTCGGCACCCTCGACATCGACCTTGAGAAAGTCGATGCGCTCGATGCCGTGCTCAGCAATGACTCGCGAGACCGTCGTCACCGGACAGCGAACGGGCACCACTTCGCCCTGGCTCCAGCGGGCAAGGCCCTGCAGTATCCGCTCGGCCGCCCCGCCCGGGAGGCGGCGCAGCCACGGCGGGAACAGCTCGCGGTAGCGCTCTGGGGGCTCGCGCAGCATCGCCCGGACCAGCGAGCCGCTGTCGGCTTCGACCTCGCGGTACAGAGAAGAGGTGACCGAGGCCCGCGGCCGGTGGTACAGCGTCGCCTCGCCCGGGGCATCGGCGACCGCCGCGCACTGCAGGTGCGCGCCAGACCGCGGGAACAGCTCCTGGACGTTGCACTGCAGGTAGCCGAAGGTCTCCGGCGCCGGCTCGAATGCGTACAGCTCAAGGTCCCCCTCAGCCCGGCGCAGGGCCTCGAGCGCAAACAGACCGATGTTGGCGCCGATGTCCAACACGGTCATCCCGGGACCGATGACGAGCCCGCCGTCGAAGTAGCCGTCGATGAAGTGCTGCGAGCGCGCATCGCCGGGTGTGGCGCCGTGCACGCGCAGGCCGTTGGGGAGCATCCGCACCGCGCGGCGGCCTGACCCGGACTCCGGCGCCGCCCGCTCCACCGTCGCGCCGGCCGGCCAGGTGGCGAGGTAGCGCTCGAACGCCGCCGCCGCTGCGGCCGCCCCGTCCTCGGAGCGGATCTGCCGCCCCAGCTCCTGGACTCGCCGGCGCATATCGGCGTCGTTCACCGCCACCGCGATCGCCTCGCCCAGCCGCTCCGCCGACAGGCGCCGGCGCGGGACGGGCGCGGGACTGACGCCCAGCTGGGCCATCCGCCGCCCCCAGGAGAACTGGTCGGAGTTGTGGGGGACGATGACCGATGGCACGCCGGCGCGGAGCGCCGTGGCGGTCGTGCCCGCGGCGCCGTGGTGCACGACGGCGCAGCAGCGGGCAAACACCCAGCCGTGAGGCACCGGGCCGACGGCCAGCATGTCCTCGCCGAGCTCAACGCCGGCCAGCGCCTCCGGCGGTCGCTGGAGCACTCCGCGGCGGCCGGCGCGCCGGAGCGCATCGACGATCGCCCGCGTGGTAGCGACCGGATCGTGATCGATCTGGATGCCGAACCCGGCGTACACGGGCGCCGGCCCCGCCTCAAGGAACGTGCGCAGCCGGGAATCAGGGGCAGGATCGACATCCCCCTCAAAGAACCAGTATCCGGTGACCGCGGTCGCCGGCCCTCCGGCAGGCGGCGGGGGAAACACGGCAGGGCTGAACGGATGCAGCGTCAGCGCTCCGCCCCGCTCCAGTGCGCCGATCGGCTCCCGCGCCGGCAGCCCTGGCCACCCCATCGCGTCGCGGCGCACGGCATCAAGCCACGGGCGCGCCATCAGCCAGGCCAGCTGTCGCAGCACCGCGGCCGCCCGCGGCGAGGAGCGGCGCGCCATCCAGTAGTTCGGCGCATTGAGCATCGCGCGCACGAGCGGTAGCTCGCGCTCACGGGCGATCTGCCAGCCGAGCAGCTGGGTGAGGTTGGAGGCGACGATCACCTCAGCGCCCTCACAACCGGCGGCGGCGTCGCTCAGCCGTCGGCGGGCGACCGACCGGGCATCGCGCAGCAGCCCCACCCAGGCCGGCATCCACCTCGAGGAGCGCTGCGCCCAGCGCCGGCCCGCCTCGGTCTCAAACCGCCTCGCCAGCGCTCCCGCCGCCAACGGGGCGAACTCAAACCCCTGGTCGCGGACCAGTGATTCAAAGCCAGGATGGGTGCAGATCCGGACGCGGTGCCCGGATCGCTGCAGCGCGGCACCGAAGGCGAGAAACGGCTGGACGTCGCCGCGCGAGCCGACGGTGAGGATCGCCACCCGCATCAGGTCCGCCCCGGCGCCTGCGGGTCCGCGTCGATACGCCGTGGAGTGACGCCACTCCGCGCCGGCGACAGTAGGAGCTGGAAGTGCGGCATGTCTGTAACCCCCCAACGGCTCGTGCCGATTCGCAATCTGACCGGGCGCCCAACGGTGGTCAAGCGCCCAGCACGAGGTTTGCCCAAACGGGCAACCACCGGACCTCTGAGCCGACCCACGGTCACGACCCGCCGCCTCCGGCAAGCCCGGCGTATTCGATCCGCCGCTCCAGCCTCTGGATGAGGATGCCCGTGTCGCTCGTGGCTCCGACCGAGCGCAGCAGGCGGGTCAGGACCCGCAGCATGCCGGCCCGGTCGTGATGAACGCGGCTGGTCGCATACGCGGGCATGATCGAGCCGAAGCTCGTCAGCTTGGGCGGGAGCGCCGAGACGACCTGCTGGAAGGTGGGAGTGGGCCGCGGGTCCGGGGCCGACTGCACCGCCGAGGCCGCCGAGCGGCGTCCGGCGGCGCCCAGGGCGATGACCTGGTAGAGATAGCGGCGTCCTGGGCTGGCGTGACGATCGACGAAGTAGGTGGACGTCGTCGTCCCCACCGGCACGAACGCCTGCGGCACCGGGATCTCGTCCTGGGTGGCGCCCGGCGTTCCCGGCCGCACGATATCCGGGTCCTCGTTCTCCGGCGCAAAGCCGTTCGGCATGATGATGGGCGGGGCGACCGTCAACGGGATGTTCAGGTAGGAGGCGCGGGTCACCTCATACCGAGTGGCGCCGGCCGATCGATTCCAGGAGATCACGGTGCCGGCGCGCTGCGAGTCGGTGAAGACCGCCTGCGGCGTGGCCAGGGCGGGACCGCGAGTGCCGTTGACCAGCGTCCTGGGCACGAACGACTGGCACGGCGAGACCTGCATGTTCCACACCTTGGTCCCCTGAGCCTGGTTGGCGCTCCCAATGAACAGCCCGCCGGGAGTCGTCACCAGATCGCGCGCCCCGAAGTCGTACATGTTCCCAAACGCGTCGCGCGTCACCGGGAAGAAGTCGATGCCGTTGCAGCTGGCCCACATGTCGAAGCCAAACTCCCCGGATAGCGCCGACTGGATGATGCCGGCCATCCACGGCGGGTTGAGCCCGGGATAGGCCTTCTGTACGAGCCAACTCCAGTCATTGGTGCCCACCAGGAGGGCACCGTGGAAGGTCGTCATCCGCCAGAAGTGGGCGGTGAAGGTGTTGTAGAAGCCGTCACCCAGACCACTGAGGGGAGCCTTGACCTTACCCTCCGCGCGGCGCGTGATGCCGGCGACGACATCCCAGTGCCCCCGCTGGTTGATGCGGATCATCTCCGTGAACGGGGTGTTCTGCGGGTTGTACCAGCCGCTGGCGCCGACGTAGAGCCAGTTGTGGAACACGTGCATCGAGACCACCGAGGTGATCTCCGGACCCCGGCCAGCTCCGTAGGTGACCACCGGTGTGATGTGATAGTGGACACGGGCGCTGCGTCCCCGCGCGCGCGACGAGGGGAAGCGACCGCTGAGCCTGTACACCCCGTAGCCGGTGGTGCGACTCCCGGTGCCGATATACAACGAGCCGTTGTAGACCTGGATCTCAAACACGTCCAGCCACGGCGGTAGCACCTGCCGGAACGTCGGCCGGTGGCCGAAGGGCCGCTCGAGTTCGAACACCGTTCCGTCGCCGGTGATGGTGGGGGTCATCGTCATGTACAGCCGGTCATGCCACACCGTCAGCGAGCGGAAGCCCATTGGGCGCTGAACCCCGTGTGGGGTGCGTTCGATCACGCCCGTGGCCGGGATCGCGCTGAAATGCCGACCGTCGCTGGTGACGAGCAGCACCGGTGGATGACGCTGGGCCAGCTGCGGGTTGAATTCGTTGGGAGTGACGTCGCCGACAACCAGCCGGCCCTTGTAGACGACCATGCCGCGATAGGCGATGTCGCGCGCGATGTACCGGTGTCCCTTGGCGCGCGGGTTGCGCTCCACCGGCGACTGGTACACCATGCGCCACCGGCCGGTATGGGGCGTGTACTGCCAGATCTGGGCCCGCAGGTCCATGTTGTTTGGGTTGCGGGGACAGTGGGTGGCGGGGAGCGGATTGGTCTTGTAACGCCCGCTCACCACGAGGTAGTAATCAACGGTGAGGTCCTCGACGCAGGCCTCCTGTCGCCCCGTGCCGACATACAGCTTGCCCTTGAACCAGGCCATCGACCAGGAGTAGCTGTTGCGATAGTTGCCGAACCCATTCTGGGCCAGCACGTTGACGGCGGTGTTGGACACGCTGACGTCAGCGCGCCCCGCCACCGCGGCGGCGAGGCCGGCCAGCAGCGCAACCGCCACAACCCGTGTTCGTCTCATGATGACACCTGCATCTCCTCCGCCTCAGCGGTTCGCCTCACCGGCCCCGTCTCGTCACTCCGCCTCCCCCACGGCCCGGGCCCGCACCGAGAGGTGATATCCGAACCGACCCAGCGGCACGAGGTCGTCGATCAGGTACACCCCCAGGTGAAGCGGCCGCAGCACTCGGGTCAGGCGCTGCTGGCGCAGTCCCACCGACAGGATCAGCAGCCCCATGTGCACGAACTCCTGCAGCCCGATGCCCGTCCGCGACACGCGCTCGATCACAAACTCCGGGGCGAGGAGCCGCTCCACCTCCGCCACCGTGAAGTGACGGTGCTCATGGCCGCCGGTCTCGGCCGCCGCGGCCACCGGCGGCAGGCTGGGCCACCGGCGCCGCATCCCGGCGTACAGGTTCAGCGCATCCAGGCGCCATAGGAGCCCCCGGTGGGGAACGCTCATGATCAGGACTCCTCCGGAGCGCACGACCCGCCGTGCCTCTCCGATCGCCGCCTCCGGCCGGTCGACGTGCTCGACGACGTCGAGCATGGTCACCGCGTCGGCGACGGCGTCCGGGACGGGCAGCGCGGTGGCATCACCCTCGAGCACGGTGATCCACGGAAAGCGCCGGGCGGCGGCGGCGAGATGGTCCGGGTCAGCCTCCACGCCGACGACGGTGCGCCCCGGGGGGCCGCCGGCGACGATCGCCGCCGACCCGTAGCCAAAGGAGCATCCCACGTCAAGGATCCGCAGAGCCTCGTCAGGTAGCCAGCGCCGCGCCCGGCCCCAGCGCCCGAGGTGAGAGAGGAGGCGCGGCCGCGTCTCGGCGGGCGCGGCCGGGGATGCCAGGAACGGGTCCGCCGACGAACGGACGGGGGGAACGGACTGGACGGTCATCGCATACCTCCATGCGCACTCATGGCCGGCATCGGAGCGCCGGACGCGGACGTCATCTCCTCCAGCAGTCGCGCCGCCCCGGCGGGCCCGGGAGCGGCCGCCAGCAGGCCGGCCAGCCGCCGCGCCGCATCGCGGAATCGCGAGACCCGCAGTACCTCGGCGACGGCGTCGCGCAGCATCTCCGGCGTGCAGCGGCGCGCCGGCAGCCTGATCCCGGCGCCGGTCTCGACGACACGCCGGGCGTTGTCCGGCTTGTCCCAGGTGGTGGGCACCAGGACAAGGGGGACCCCGGCCTGGGCCGCCGCCAGGATCGTCGCCTTGCCGCCGACCGTGACGACGGCCGCGCAGTGAGGCAGCAGGGCGTCGTGGCCGATCCACCGGGTTGCGTGCACGTTGCCGGGCAGCGGCCCGGCGCCGAGCGCCCGCGGGTCGCGATGCCGGCCGGTGGTCACGATCACCTCCACCGGTTCCCGGGCCAGCGCCTCGATCGCCATCCGCAGCAGGAACGGCTCGCCGTAGGCGAGCGTGCTCTCGGTGACGTGCACCCAGGGCCGGTCACGCGGGATGGCCTCAAGCCACGCTGCGTCCGCCTCCCCCCGCGGAAACCAGATGCAGTTGCCGACGTAGTGGACGCTCGGCGGCAGGTCGCGCCGCCCGTAGTCGAGCTCGCGGACGTTACCGACGAGATACAGCGGCAGGCGCCCGGTGTAGCGGTTGACCGACGCGCCGAGCCGGGGCAGCCCGTAGCCGGCCCGGATGGAATCGACGCGCCGGCGCATGCCGGCGGCGGCGAGCTCGGTGGCGCCGGTGAGGGCCTGGTGCAGCCGCCGCTGCACCGGCGTCCGGGGTGGGCGCAATCCGAAGCCGAACGCGGGCGCGTCAGGACCCGGGATGAGCGGGCCCATGAACGTCGATGACAGGGCGACGGGGATGCGCTCGCTCTCGTGCAGGACGACGATGGGGCCCCACAGCGACAGATCGGTGACGATCGCATCCGGCTGCCATTCGGCGAGAACGCCGCGCAGGTCGGCCACCTGCTGCGGGATGGTGTCCACCAGCCACTCGCGGAAGACGCTGAGCAGGCGTCCGCCGCCCGGCCGGGAGCGGCGGTCGCCGGTGTCCACGGCCCGCATATTGCGGAAGGCGAGCTCCTGGTCGACGCGGTCGAAGGCGAAGAAGCGGAACCCCTCGCCCTCCACCGCGGAGCGCACGGCCTCGCCGCTGTAGAAGGCGACCTCATGGCCGCGCTCGCGCAGCGCGAGCGCGATGCTCACCTGGGGCAGCAGGTGCCCGGTGAACGGCCACAGCGTGATGAGGAAGCGCCGGGTCATCGCGTCTCGGCGGTCGCCGCCGGCAGTTCGGACCGACTGATGCGCTGCACGCGGCGAATGTGGCCGCCGAAGTACAGCCGCTCGAACATCCTCTCCGGCATGTGCCGCCGCAGCCCGATCACGACCGACGCGCCCCTCCCCACCACGTAGCGCATCCGCGGCCGCTCGGCGGTCAGCGCCCGGCCGACCGTGGCCGCCACGTCCTCCGGGCGGGTGGGGGACCGGGTGACGATGCGATCGGCGATCTCCTCGCTGGCCCAGAACAGGTCGTGATACGGGCTGCCGGGATCTGCGGCGGCGGCCGCCGTCCCCCGGTGCCGGGACCACCGCGTGGTGTTGATCATCCCCGGCTCGACGAGGATCGACTGGATCCCAAACGGCGCCAGTTCCTGGGCCAGCCCCTCCCCCAGTCCCTCCTGGGCGAATTTGGTGGCGCAGTACAGGGTGACGCCGAATCCGACCACCCGGCCGCCCACGGATGAGATCGTCACGATCCGGCCCCGGCCGGAGGTTCGCAAGTGAGGGACCACGGCGCGGGTGACCGCGATCGTGCCGAGCACGTTGGTCTCGAACAGCCGCCGGATCTCCTCCTCCGAACAGTCCTCCAGGCAGCCGCGCAGCCCGATGCCCGCGTTGTTGACCAGACCGTAGACGGCGCCCGCTTCGGCGACCACGTGGGCCACGGCGGCCTTGACGCTGGCGGCATCCAGCAGATCGAGTGCCACCGGCTCAAGCGCGGTGCCGCGCTCGGCGGCCGCCGCCTGCAGATCGGCACCGGCCGTCTGGTCGCGGATCCCGGCGAAGACGCGGAAGCCGCGCTGCGCGAGGTGCAGCGCGGTCTCCCGCCCCAGCCCCGTGCCCGCGCCGGTCACGATGACCGCGTCACCGGCGCGTCCCGGCCGGCCCGCTGAGGTGGCGCTCATCGGTTCCTCCCGCCGACGGCCGGCTGTTCGGAGTCCAGTGCCGCGACGATCTCGCGGGCCACGATCTCCGGCTGCTCAAGCGGGCCGAAGTGGCCCCACTCGGTGCGCGGCAGCAGGACCGGGCGCGGCTCCGGCAGGTGGGCGTTGAGGTAATGGAAGGTGTCCAGGAACGCTGACTGCTCGGTATACATCAGCGTCACCGGAATCCGGATCTCGGCGATCCGCTCCAGGGTCAGGGAGCCGACCCGGTGGTAGTCCTCCGGGAGCGACGTCTCGTCGAGCAGGCGCAGGAGCGGCGCCGGGTTGCGCGGCAAGCCGCGGAGCGGCCCCCACATCTTCGGCAGGTCGACGGTGGCCCGGATCATGTACCGCAGATCCGAGCGGTGCTCCGGGGGGACGGGATGACCGGCCTGCTCCAGGGCCCCCGCCCAGTACGACCAGCCCGCCCATCGCTCGTCGCGCCGGACGTCCTCCAGGGCGGGCAGGGCGGACTCGATGGCGATGACCTGCGAGGCTCGCTGAGGATGACGGGCCGCGAAATACAGGGCGACGTCAGCGCCGTAGCTGTGGCCGATGATCGCCGGACGCTCGATGCCGAGCCCGTCGAGGAGGCCGAGCAGATCCTCGGCCATGTCATCCGGGCTGTATCCGGTCCGCGGAGTGTCGCTGTACCCGTGTCCGCGCAGGTCATACGTGAGGGTCCGGAACCGCGGAGCGAGCGCGGGCACGAGGTGCAGATGCCACACCGCCAGGTTTCCGGTGATCCCGTGGACCATGACGACGTCCGGACCGTCGCCGATCCGCTGGTAATGCAGGCGCACGCCGCCGGCGAGCAGGAGCTTCGGCATGGCTCGCTTCAGCCCTCGGTCCGGGTGGTCATTCGACGTACCCCAGCGCCCGGAGACGCTCCATGACGGCGGCCTCCTCCTCCGGCTGCAGCCTCAAGTCGGCGCCCGGAACCGCCGTCGCGCTCACCGGCGCCGCAGCCGGGACCGTGCGCGGCGCCCGGTGCTCAAGCTCCCCGGGCTCGAACAGCTGCGACGACAGCCGTCCGGCCAGGTCGTCAGGGATGCCCACCCCCAGCCGGTAGAGGATGAGCGGGGCGACGTCGACGAGGGACAGCTCATCGACGTGCGCACTCTGTCTGATCCCGGAGCCGGCGGCGAGGAAGATGCCCTCCCAGCGATGGTGGCCGCGGACCTGGTCGCGGCGAGCCACGATCTCGTCGGCGGGCAGGATGGAGATCGTCCCTCCGTCGGCGAGCACCATCGACAGATCAGGACCGAGGCCCTCGAAGGGCCCGACGAACGCCTGCTCGCGGGTCCACACGTCAGCGAGCAGCGGCTCGCCGGTGTGCGGATGGCGCAGCTCCAGCAGCGCCGCGGCCAGCTCCAGGATGATCCGCGCCCGCACCTCCTCCGGCAGCGGCGTCTCGGTTCCCGGAACGCGCTCGACGACGTGAATTCCCTGGCTTGAGGGGGTGGCCGCATAGGCGAGCGTTCGCGACCAGTCCAGCGCGTGCACGTGCCGGGTCATCTCGGCGAACCCCACGTCGGTGGCCGCCCGGCGCCGGGCCGCTTCGGCCGGATCGGCCCACTGCAGATATCCCATGCGCTCAAGCCACGAGTTGACGTGAAAGACGTCGCGCGTGGGCCCAAAACCGTGATCGGAGGCGAGGATGACGGTGGCGTCCGGGCCCGCCCGGTTCACGAGATCGCCGATGAGGCCGTCGAGCGAACGGAAGTACCGCTCGCAGCGTTCGATCATCCCGCGCTCCCATGCCGTGGGCTGCGCCGGCCGACAGGCGGGATCGATGAATCTCCAGCACAGATGCTGGAGCTTGTCGACGCCATCGAACATGATCGCCATCAGGTCACCGGGCTCCTCGTCCATGAGGTGGCGCATGACCTCCGCCCAGCGCTGCTCACGCCGGATGTGCAGCTCCACCCAGTCGGCGTACTCCTCCTCCGGGCAGCCGTCGATGGCCTTGACCTCCATCTCCATGTCGAGCATCTCCCGGGGGTTGAACCCCGGCAGGCGCTTGAGCCGCGCGAACAGCCCGGGCGGGTGGCAGCCGAGGCGCAGCTGGCGCCACGGCATCATGCCGCCGGGGACGACAACTCCGTTCACCGGCGGAGGCGGGAACATGAGCGGGAAGTTGAGCGAGATGACGCGGCGCCCCGCATCCGACGCCAGCGACCAGATGGTGGCGCTGCGAACGTCCTGGGAGCTGGCGTAGGAGAAGTAGATGCTGCCCGGCTCCTCTTTCTGGAAGAAGTCGAAGATCCCGTGCTGACCCGGATGCTTGCCGGTGACGAGCGACGTCCAGGCGGGAGGCGTCAGCGGCGGCATGATGGAGCGCAGAACGCCGCGGCTGCCCCGCTTCATGAGCGCGCCGAGGGACGGCATCACGCCCGCCTCGACGTATGGGTCGAGCACGTCGAAGGTGGCGCCGTCAAGGCCGATGAGCAGTGTGGGACCGGTCGTCTTCATCTCATGCCTCCTGGGCGATCGGTTGCCGGTGCTCGCAGACGAAGGTGACAAGCTCGGCGACGGTCACGTCGCGGTCCTCGACGGGCCGGCGGCCGATCTCGTCAAAGAACGCGGGGAAGGGCAGGCGGCCGTACTCCTGCTGGATCATGGTTGCCAGGACGACGATCTCCAGTGACTCCAGGCCGAGGTCGGCGATGAACCGCGTCCCGGGGCCGATCTCCCCGTCGTATTCCCAGTCGCCCTTGAGCTCCTCCAGGAGCGCCAGGATCGACTCCAGCACCTGTCTATCGACCTGGAACATGGTCCTCCTCGTCGGACGTGAACATGGACGTGGCGCCGACGAGATCCGAGTCCCTCCACGTCTGCGCGGACAGCACGCGGCCACCGGCGGAGAGCGTCACCACCTCCGCGGCGCGGTCGACGCCGGTGATCGACGGGGATGCGCCGCCGGTCGCGAGGCCGAGGCCGAGTGCCTTGCCGACCGCCTCCCGCGCGCACCAGCAGCGCAGCAGCCATTCCCCGCGGTCCCCTCCGGCGAGGCTGCCGAGAAGGCGATTCGCGGCGGCGCCCAGCGCCTCGGCCACGCCGGGCGGCTCGGGCCCCAGGACCTCCATGTCGATGCCGATGCCGGACCGGCTTCCGGGGGCGACGAGCGCCGCCGCGGCGGCGGCGCGTCCCTGGGTGTGGGTCAGCGAGACGATCGGCACCAAGCCGAAGTGGTCGCCGACCGCGACGCGCGGGCAGCCATCCGCGTCAGGCAGGATCTCGATCTCCGCGGGCAGCAGGCGCACCCCGGCATGGGCCTCCAGTACGTCGGCGACGGCGCCCTTGGCAGCGGTGCGCGCCGCCAGCCACTCCAGCTGCCTGAGCTCCGGCGTGCGCAGGGCATCGAAGACGACCCGCTCGCGCCGACCGAGCACGCGCAACGCCCACACCCGCTTCCACAGCGCGCCGTCGGCCCCCAGCCGCCCGTCCAGGCGCCGGCACGCCACCCCGGGGGTCGCCGCAACCGGACGCGCCCACCGCGTGGCCAGCGCCGGCACGCGCCCCGCCGCCGTCAGCGGCGCGAACCGCGCGGGAACGTCAAAGCGCTTGTCGGTCCACCCGGAGATCCGCATCCAGCAGCTCCCGTCCGGGGCGAGCACCTCGATTTCGGAGTGGGTTAGCTGCTCGCCGTCACGTCGGATCTGGGCGGTGCAGGAGAGCGGCTGGCCCGGCGGGGGCGGCGCCCGGAACAGATCAAGCGCCGCCATCCGCACCGGGAAGACGACGCGGCCCCGCTCAAGCCATTCGGCGGCCCAGAATCCGATGACCTGGCCGGCGGCGTCAAGGACGACGGGATCAAGCACGAAGTCCGGGGCCGATGTGCCGCACAGCAGGCCGTGGCGGGGCAGCGTGCGCAGACCGGCGCAGACGCCGTCCGGGCCCACGGCCTCGATCGCCTCCACCCCCTGCCACAGCGGCCCGTGGAACATGACCTCGCCGTACATGGCGGAGGCATCGCCACGGGCTGGACGGGCCTGGGTGGGAGCGGCCAGCGAGCCAGCCGGTGGCGGCGGAAAGGCGCCGGCGAGCAGGACGGTGCCCTCGGCGGCCGGGCCGCCCGGCGCGTCGACGTCGGCCTCGTGCAGTTCCACCCGCACGCGGGACCGGCCGTCCTCGTCAGGCAGCCGCCGCGCCCGCAACTCAAGCGTCCGCGGACTGGCCGCGAACTCCAGCCAGCGATGGGCCGACACGTCGCGCAGCCCGCACACGATGCGGCCGGGGAGAAGCGATGCGGCCGCCTCAGCCAGGATCTCGATGGTCATCGCCATCGGCATCACGGTCAGCGCCCGGAGCCCGGGATCGATCCGCGACACGCTCCAGCCGAGCGCGTGGTGCTGCAGATATGTGTCCTGGTCCGGATCGACGATCCGCCGGGCGAGCATCTGCTCGCCGGGAACGAGCGCCAGGATCTGACCGACAAGCGGAGGCGTGGCAGCACCCGGGGCCGATGCCGGAGCGCCGCCGACGAACGCGTGGACGACGTCGGTGTTGACGGAGAGGAAGCGCTCCATCGTGTCAAGGTGAAGATGGACGGCCGCGGCCCGGTCGTCGACCCCGGCGGGCGCGCTGGGCGCCGGAGCGGCCGCCGGAGCGGCGGCCGGAGCGGCGGCCGGAGCGGCGGCCGGAGCGGCGGCCGGAGCGGCGGCCGGAGCGGCGACGTGAGGCTGGGCGTTGCCGTTGCCGTTCCCGTTCCCGTGACCGTTCCCGTTGCGCGCCGGGAGGGCCGACCGGGCGCTGTCTGCAGGCGCCGCTGTGCCTGATCCCGCGCCCCGCACTCGCGTCAGCGCCGCCTCGTCAAGACGCAGCATCGGCCATGCCGTCGCGAGCGGGATCAAGGCGGCGGGCGGCGACGGCGGCCCCTCGCCATCCCACTCGATTCGCCGGGTCTGGCGGTGGGCGAACAGGTGGCCGAGATTCAACCGGGTGCCGTGGGCCGCCAGAGCGCCCGCCAGATGGTTGATCTGACTGACCCCGGAGCGGCGCGGGGTGTCGGCCGCCACCGCGCACGCCGCCCGGCCGCGGAGGATGTCCTGGACGAACGCGGTGAGGTTGCCGCGCGGGCCGACCTCGACGAACATCCGGACTCCGTCGTCGTGCAGCGCCTCGATCGTCTCGCGGAAGCGCACGGGGCTCGTCCAGTGCTCCACCAGCAGCTCGCGGATCTGCGCCGGGTCGGAGGGATAGGGAGCCGCCGTGGTGCATGACCACAGCGGACCGGTGGGGGCACGGACCGGGAGCTGGGCGAACGTCTGACGCAGGTCGGCAGCAAACGGCGCGAACAGCGGCGTGTGCACGGCGCGGTCATAGGGCAGCTGCTCGCACATCAGCGACTCCGACACCGCGATCGCCCGCGCCCGCTCGGCGGCGTTCGGATCCCCCACCAGCACGACCTGGTGGGGACAGTTGTCCATTGCCAGGAACAAGTCGCCCCCCGCCGCGGCGGCGATGCGCTGCGCCGTGGTGGTGTCGGCGCCGAGGGCCAGCAGCACCGCTCCCGGGACCTCGTGCCGGGCCGCGGCGTCCGCGTAGGAGGCATTGAGCCCATGGCAGAAGGTGGCCAGCCGCTCGTCGGTGTCGAGATCGAGGGCGCCGGCGACCATCGCGGCCGAGTGCTCACCGGAGCTGTGACCGACGATGGCATCGACGCGCGGCACCAGCCGGCTGACGACCGCGTGCAGCGCGGCGTTCGCCGTCAGCACCGACTCGACGGCGATGTCCAGCTCCATCAACCGGGCCTCGGTCGCCCGCCGCTCGTCCTCCGAGAACGCCGGGCGGGGGAACACCCAGTCGCTGAGCCGGTGCCCCCGGGGGTGGTTGGCGTACAGCCGGTCGATCCGGTCAAACACCTGGCGCGCCTCATCGAAGCGCAGGCACAGGTCGGCCAGCATCTCCGGATACTGGGCGCCCTCGCCCGGGAAGATGAAGGCCAGCTTCCCGTCACGGCCGAGGGGCTCGGCCTCGAAGTAGATTCCGGACATCGTGCGGATGCGCCGGCAGTCCGGGACGCGCAGCCGCTCCACCGCCTGCGCCAGCTTCTGCCCCAGGTCCTCAAGCGAGGTGGCGACGATCGCCAGGCGCAGGCCGGTGCCCTCACCGTCGCCCTCGTCAACCTCGTCGGCGAGGCTCCGGGCCAGGTCGGCGAGTGTGTAGGTCACCGGGGCGCGCAGAGCCTCGGTGAGCGCGGCGGCGCGGTCGACGAGCGCCGGGACGGACGTCGCCTGCAGAACGCATACCTCGGTCGGCCACGGTGGGCGGTGATCGACACGCACCGGCCCGGGACACTCCTCCAGCACCGCGTGGGCGTTGATCCCGCCGAAGCCGAATGCGTTGATCCCGGCGCGGCGAGGCTCGGCGCCGCCGTGGATCCAGGGGCGGGTTTCCGTGTTGATGTAGAACGGGGTGCGTTCCAGCTCCAGGTCCGGGTTCGGCTCCTCGCAGTGCAGCGTGGGAGGCAGCACACCCTGATGGAGCGCGAGCGCCGTCTTGATCAGCCCGGCCACACCCGCCGCCGGGATGGTGTGGCTGATCATCGACTTGACCGTGCCCAGGGCACATCGCGGCAGCTCGCCGTCGCGCTCACCGAAGACCCGGGTCAGCGATTGCACCTCGGTGACGTCGCCCACCGGGGTTCCCGTGCCGTGAGCCTCCAGCAGACCGACGCTGCGCGGGGAGACGCCGGCGGCCTCGTAGGCGCGGCGCAGCGCCAGCTCCTCGCCCTCCGCCCGGGGAGCCATGACACTCATGCCGCGGCCGTCGCTGGAGACGCCGACGCCGCGGATGACGGCGTACACCCGGTCCTCGTCGCGCAGGGCGTCGGCCAGCCGCTTGAGCACGACGACGCCGATCCCCTCTCCCAGCAGCGTGCCGTCGGCGTCCTTGTCGAACGCCCGCAGCTGCTGGCGGCGCGAGAGGGCGCCCAGGCGACAGAACAGGTTGAGCGTGGCCACCGGCATCCACACCTGGGAGCCTCCGGCCAGCGCCAGGTCACAGTCGCCGGAGCGCAGGTCCCGGACGGCGTGACCGACCGCCACCAGCGAGGAGGCGCAGGCGGCATCCACCGTGTAGGCGGGGCCCATCAGATCAAGCCGGTTGGCGATGCGGCCGACGATGATGTTGGGGATGAGGCCGGGGACGGTGTCGGGCGCCAGCGGGGGGAGCACCTGCTTGAGCTCCTCGCGCAGCCGGCCGAGTTCGTCCTCGGTGTGCTCCGGGTGCAGGCGGCGGATCAGGTCAATCGTCTGGCCGACGACCAGTCCGCGCTGGACGGCGATCGCGTTGCCGCCGTTGAGGTACGTCCCCTTGCCGAGCACCACCGACGTGCGCGTGCGGATCTCGGCCGGGAGCTCGGTTGCGCCGGCATCGGCCAGGGCGTCGCGCGCCACCCGCAGGGCCAGCCACTGGTCCGGCTCGCCGCCGACGGCGACCGGGGGAATGCCGTGGGCGAGCGGGTCGAATGCGGCCAGCGGACCGAGATAGCCGCCGCGCCGGCAGTAGGTGCGATCCGGGTCGGTGAACTCCGGGTCGTAATAGACGTCGGGATCCCACGACTCCGGAGGGGGCTCGGTGACCGAGTCGACCTTGCCCAGGATGTTGCGCCAGTACGTGTCGAGGTCCGGGGCCCCCGGGAACAGGCAGGCCATGCCGACGATGGCGACGCCGTCGCCGGCGCGATCCGCGGTCGCGGTCACGTGGCCACCTCAGCGGCCAGCCGGTTGAGCGCCCGGGCGCCGACGCCGACGACATCGGTCATCGTCGCCAGCAGCCGGCCGTCCTCGCCGATGAACCAATGGTCGGTGCGGCACAGCGGCGCTGCGCTCTCGGCCCGGAGGCGCATCTCATGGCGCACCCGCTCGCCCTCGCCGGGAGTGCTGAGGCGGCGATAGGAGCCGATCTCAGCCGGCAGCAGCGTCACGTCCCACTGCAGGCGCGCCCACAGGACCTGGACCTGGAGCGCGCTGTCGAGCAGGATCGGATCGAGAAGCCACCGCGCTTCGCCGGCGCCGGTCACGCAGTCCACCGCCCGCGACGGGAGCAGGCGGGCCGTCGAGCCCCGCTCGTCCATGCCGTCGATTGCATCGATCCGCTGGAACATCGGCCCGTGGAACAGCAGGTCCCGGTAGGCATCACCGATCGGCAGCGGGAACGCCTTCAGGTTGGCCAGCGCGGCCGGGAGGGGCGGCTCACCGGCGGGATCCGGCCCGCTCCCGGCCGGACGCAGGAGGACGGTCGCCCGGTAATGGGGCCGGGGACGGTCCGGCGCTTCGATGGCGACGTCGACCACCCCGCCGGGCTGGCGAGGAGTGGCGAGGATCGACAGCGGCGTCTCCTTGGTCTCGGAGGCGACGACGCCGTTGAGCAGGCGGATCCCGTCCAGCCCGGCGCACTCGGCCCCCGGGATGGCGCGCAGCGCGCTCTCGGCCATCAGCTCCATGGCCACCGCGAACGGCAGCACCGGCCGCCCGTCGACGCGGTGATCATCCAGGTAGCGGTCACGCTTAAGAGTGAGAGAACGCCGCATCCGGACCGCTCCGTCGAGTGCGGTCACCGGCTCGTCCTCCGGCGCCAGGAGCGGCAACTGGGGACCAGGCGCCGGCTCTGACAGCCCGGCGGCGGCGCCGAGAATCACCTCGGTCTCGCCCTTGCGCCCGCGCTCGAGCTCGTCAACGAACAGCCGGCACCCCTCCTCGGTCTCGATCAGGCTCACCCCGCGGCGGGCGAACTCCTCCTCCAGCGCGGGTGACACCATCCCGGTGGCCCGCCACGGCCCCCAGTTGAGGGCCACGACGCGGCCCGGCCAGCTGCGATCCAGCTCCTGGGCGAGCTTGTTCAGGACCTCGCTGGCAGCCGCGTAATCGGCCTGGCCGCGGTTGCCGAAGCGACCGGACACCGAGCTGAACAGTGCGAGGAAGCGGAGCCCGTCCGGGCGCAGCCGCCGCGTCAACGTCAGCGCGGAGGCGGCCTTGGCCGCCATCACCCGCTCCACCGAATCCGGCTGCTTATTGATGACGAGCCGGTCTTCGATCAGGCCAGCGCCGTGAACGACTCCGTCGATGGAGCCGTAGCGCTCATAGACGTCATCGAGCAAGGCGGCAAGCGCATCCGGATCGGTGACGTCGCAGACGCGATAATCGATCCGCGCGCCGGTCGCCCGCAGGCGCCTGAGGTTGGCGCGCAGCTCGCGCGCGCGCAGGATCGCCCGGAAGTCGGCCTCCACCATCGCGGGCGTCGGTCGGTCGCCGGCCTGCCGCCTCGTCTCGATCAGTGCCGCGCGCAGCTGCGCCGGATCACGCAACGCGGCCGTCGACTCCGGCTCCCGGTCCTCTGACGTGCGGCCGGCGATGACGAGCGTCGGCGCGTAGCGGGCGGCGAGAGCGAGCGCCACCTCGGCGGTGATCCCCCGGCCCCCGCCAGTCACGAGGATCACGCTCGTGCCGTCGATCGGCCCGCTGCCGGGGGCGCGCTCGGTGAGCGGGCGTGGCACGGGAGCGATCCGGATTCGCTCGCCGTCTCGATAGCCGACCTCGGCCAGCCCGTCGTCGGCCGTCAGTTCGGCGACCAGGTGATCGACGGTTCCTTCCGGAAGCGGCCGGGGCAGGTCCACGGCGCGGACCCTCACCTCCGGCCACTCGAGCGCCAGCGTCTTGATGAAGCCCGGGATGGCTCCGGTGCCGGCCGCGCCGGCGGGCACGCCGTCGATGCCGAAGGCGCCGCCGAGACGGGTCACGCCGAGCACGGCCGCGCCGCCGGCCGTGGCCGCCGCCTGCAGATCGGATGCCAGCGCCCGGACCAGCCGAAACAGCGTGCCGAGCCCGCCGTCGCCGGGCTCGTCGGCGGCCAGGTGAACGAGCGCGCTCACCCCGCCATGCTCGGCCCGGAGCTGCTCGGCCAGCGCGGCGGCGTCGTGGGCGTCACGCAGCTGGCCGGGGTCGGCGAGCAGCAGCGACGGTGTCCCCCGGCGCGCGAGCTCCCCGGCCAACTCTCGCGCCAAGGGGTCGTCGGTTCCGTCGCCGGAGATGACGACGGCTGCGCCGGGCGCCAGCCGGGCCTCGGCGACGATTGCGGGAGCGCTCACGACCTGCGGCACAAACCGGCCGATGCGCTCCGTCTCGACCGGTCGTGATCTAAAAGGGGGCGTGTTGGTGGCGACCGCACCGGCCGGCCCAGGCGGGGCGCCGCCGAGCGCCTGCTCGATGGCGGTGATGACATCGCTCAGCGTGCGGCTGGCGGTCAGCTGCTCCATGTCGATCGCCGCCCGGGCCGAGGCGCTCAGGTCCTGCGTGAACGTGCCGGCGATCTCGACGCGCTTGATCGAGTCGATGCCCAGATCGCCCTCAAGGTCGCCGTCAAGCGCGAGCATGTCCGGCGGGTAGCCGGTCCGCTCACTGACGATCTCCAGCAGGCGCCGCTCGATCTGCTCCCGGCTCAGCCCCTCGCCCGCGGCCTCGGTGGGCGGGGCGGGCGCGGCGGCATCCGCCGCAGCTGCCGGGACGGCCGCCGGCGCGGGGGGCGGCGGCGCGGTGCCCGGCGAACCCAGCGGTGCGTCAACCGGCGCCGGGGCAGCGGCCGGAGCGGCGAGCGCCGGCTGGGGCGGTGCCGGCGGGGGCGGCGCGGGTGGGCCCGCGGGCAGCGGCAGCGGCGCCGCCATCGGCCACGGCGTCGGCGCGGCGGCGGCCCCGGCCGCACCCTCGCCGCGCGTCGCGCCCAGGTAGCCCAGCATGACGTCGCGCTGGGTTTCCAAAAACTGCTGCATCAGCTGCTGGTAGTGCCCCATGACGTCGGCGGGCCGATCGGCCGGGGGGCGCATGCCCGGCGGGAGCGGCGCGGTCGCCTGGGGAAGAAAGCCGTTGGCGGAGGTGCCCGGTGCCGGGGCCGGGAGCCCGTGCCGCGCCGCCGCTGGGGGCGGCGAGGGCGGCGGGAGTGTCGCCACGGCGCTGCCGTTGCTGTCGGTTGTACTCACGGATGACTCCTCGTTGTGGACGGATTTGACAGGCTCCGGGACGCTGGGCGCCCGGCCGGCCGGACGGGCGCCTCCGCCGTCGACGACCCAGCGCAGACGCCGGCCATCCTGGCCGCGACGGCCGCCCGCGGAGGCGGCAGGTTCCTCGTGAGCGGGCGTCCGGCCGTGCCACAGGCGTTCGGTGCGCACCGGAACGCCTTCGGTCGCCAGCGCCGCCAGACAGTGGATCAGCTGCTCGAGGCCCGGGCGGCCCGGCTGGTCCAGGGCCACGGCCACGTGCTCACGGGCGGCCAGGATCTTGGCCACGAGCCCGGTGAGCACGGAGCGCGGGCCCACCTCGACGAACAGGCGGGCCCCGTCGTCGTGCATGGCGCCGATCTCGCCGGTGAAGTCGACCGGCTCAGCGAGGTGGCGGCCGAGCACGTCGGTGATCGCCGCCGGCTCAGAGCCGTGGGCGCGGCCGGTCGTGTTGGAGTAGACCGGGATCCGGGGCGCGGCGATGTCGGCCCGGCTCAGCGACTCGGCAAACTGTCCGCGGGCGCCGGCAACGTGGGGCGAATGAAACGCGCACGCGACCGGAAGCAGCCGGGCGGTGAGCCGGCGCTCGGTGCACCACTGGACCGCGGCGACCACGCGGTCGCGGGGTCCGGACAGAACAGTCTGGCGGGGCGCGTTGAGGTTTGCGGCGACGACGACGCCGTCGCTCAGCAGCGGCGCCAGGGTCTCCGGCGCGGCCTCAACCGCTGCCATCGCCCCGTCAGCGCCCGCGGCGGCCTCCCCCATCAGCCGGCCCCGCTGTTCGGAGAGGATCAGCAGCCCCCGGCTGTCAAGTGCCCCGGCAGCGGCCAGCGCCACCAGTTCGCCGTAGCTGTGCCCGGCGGTCATGTCCGGCCGCACGCCGAGGGCGTCGAGCGCCCGCAGGCAGGCCAACTCGGTGACACCGAGCGCCGCTTGAGCGACGTGGGTGTCGGTCAGGGCCTCCTGCAGGGCCCGGCGCTGCTCGTCGGAGAACGCCGGCGGCGGGAAGATGAAGCGGCTGAGGGGCTGCGGATAGCGGTCGGCGAGCAACTGGTCGGCGAGCTCATACGGCTCCCGGGCCTCCGGGAAGGCGATCGCCAGATCCCGCGCCATGCCAACGGCCTGCGATCCCTGTCCGGGGAACAGAAAGGCCACCCGTCCGCCGTTCTCGACCAGCGGCCGCTCGGCCCAGTGCACGCCGTCAGACCGGTGCACCCGCACCGCGTCCTCGGTCAGAAGCTGCCGGGCGATCTCCAGCCTGTCCACCAGCTCCCCCACCGAGCGAGCGACGATCGCCAGCCGTGATCGCGGGGCGGGGGCGGGCGCAACCGCAGCGGTCGCCAGCGAGCGGGCGAGCGCACCCAGGTCCGGAGGCTCGCCCTCGGCCAGGCGGGCCGAGAGCCCGGAGAGCGACCGGATGAGGTCCGCGCGAGCCCCGCTCCACAGAAACAGCTCCGCGGGCCAGCGGGTGATCGGCGGCTCGGCCGCGGCGGCGTACCCACCGGTGTATTCCTCAAGCACCACGTGGAAGTCGGTGCCGCCGAAACCAAACGCGCTCACCCCCGCCCGCCGGGGATGAGCGGAACCCCCGGTCAGCCACGGCCGCGGCTCGGTGTTGACGTACAGGGGCCCGTGGTCGAAGCGGGGGTTGGGCTCGGTGACGCCGATCGTCGGCGGCAGGACACGGTGGTGCAGGGCCAGGGCCGCCTTGATGAGCCCGGCCACGCCGGCGGTCGCCTTGGTGTGGCCGATCATCGATTTGACCGAGCCGACGGCGCATGACTGGGCTTCGGCGCTGTCCTCGGCCAGCACCGCAGACAGGGACGTGACCTCGGCGCCATCGCCGGCGACGGTGCCGGTCCCGTGAGCCTCCACCAGGCCCACGGTCGACGGCGGGATCCGCGCCTGCGCATAGGCCCGGCGCAGGGCGCGCATCTGGCCCTCAGGGCGGGGCGCGGTGAGGCTGCGGTCGCGGCCGTCACTGGCCGCCCCAACGCCACGGATGGTCGCGTAGATCCGGTCGCCGTCCCGTTCGGCGTCGGCCAGCCGCTTGAGCACGACCGTGGCGAAGCCCTCACTGATCGCGATGCCGTCGGCGCCGGCATCGAAGGGGCGGCACCGGCCGCGGGGCGATAGCGCGTGCGTCTTGGAGAAGCACAGGTAGGCGAATGGGTTCTGGATGGCGTCAACCCCGCCGGCCAGAACCATGTCGCTGGTTCCGGCCTGCAGCTCGCGCACGGCGAGCGCCACGGCCGCCAGCGACGATGCGCACGCGGCATCCACCGTGAAGTTGGCGCCTCCCAAATCCAGCCGGTTGGCGATCCGGCCCGCGGCGACGTTCATGAGCAGACCCGGGAAGCTGTCCTCGGTCCATTCCGGCAGGCGCTCGTTGAGGGCCCCCAGCAGCTCGTCGTCGTCAAGCAGCGAGGGCAGCGCCGAGCGCACCGTGTAGCCGACCGACAGGTCGGCGCCGCCGCCGCCCGCGCCCAGGATGACCGAGGTACGCTCGCGGTCGAACGGCCGGACGCCGTAGCCGGCGTCATCGAGCGCCGCCTGAGCGGTGATCAGCGCCAGCAGCTGAAACGGCTCGATCGACGACAGCGACTTCGGCGGCAGTCCGAAGGCGAGCGGATCGAACTCGACCGGCTCGATGAACCCGCCCCACCGCGAGTACACCTTGTCCGGCGCGGCCGGATCGGCGTCATACATCCGCTGCCACTCCCAGCGCGTCGGCGGGATCTCGCCGATCGCGTCGACCCGGTCGAGGATGTTGGCCCAGAACGTGGCCGCGTCAGGCGCCCCGGGCAGAATGCTGCCCAGGCCGACGATGGCCACGTCCGCCGGCGGCGGCGCGGGCGGCGGCACCACCTCGTGGACACCAAGCGTGTCCAGCAGCCGGGCACTGCCCCCGCTGACGTCCTCGTGCAGGTCCGCGATGCTGACCACCTCGTCGCGCAGCGCCGCGACCTCGCCGATCATGTACATGCCCTGCTCCCACTGCTGAGCCTCGTCGACGGGCATCAGCTTGGGCGCCCCCGCCTCCGTGCCGAAGCCGGGGTTGCGGTCCACGCCCTTGGCCGCGATCCGCAGCCGTCCCAGGTTGAGCTGCTCAAGCCGATCGCGCATCTCACCGGCGGACACGCCCTCATCGCGGATCCGCCGCCTGGCGGCTGCGAAGTGCTCGACGTAGGGCGACGGCAGACAGCGGGTGGCGTGACCAGGGCCGGTCTCAAGCAGGGCCGTGTCCGCCAGCGAGATCGCCGCCCGCTGGAAGGCGGGCATGATCGCCCCGTGCTCGGTCGCCTCGCCCGTGAACAGGTACGCGGTGCCGAGCAGCACGCCGACGTTCACGCCACGTCGCGCCGCCGGCGCCGCCATGGCGGCCACCATGGCCGCCGAACGGGCGTCGTGGATACCGCCGGCGAACAGCACGTGGCAGCCGGCGTCGCCCGGCGGGAGCTCGGTGAGGAGGACATCAAGCATCTCGTCCCAGAGGACGAAGCTCGCTCGCGGTCCGACATGACCCCCGCATTCCCGGCCCTCAAACACGAAGCGGCGTGCGCCGTCGGCAAGGTAGAGGCGAAGCAGCCCCGGTGACGGAACGTGCAGGTAGGCGGAAATGCCGTCGCGCTCCAGTGCGGTCGCCTGATCCGGCCGGCCGCCGGCGATGAGCGCAAACGGCGGCCGGTGGGCGCGGACGACCTCCAGCTGCTCGGCGCGCAGCTCCGGCGGAACGAAGCCGAGCACCCCCACACCCCACGGCCGGTCGCCGAGCAATTGCGCGGTCCGCCCCAGCAGCTCATCCGCCTCCGGGGCGCGCATGAGCGCCAGCGCCAGGAAGGGGAGCGCTCCGGCGCCCGCGACCGCGGCCGCGAACTCGGCGCGATCCGAAACCCGTGTCATTGGCCCCTGGACGATCGGATAGCGCGTGCCGTGGGACTGCGCGAGCGGAGCGTCCACCGCCAGCGGGCTGCCGTCGCCCAGCGCGTCGACCGACTCCTGCACCGCGCGGCGCAGCCCGTCGAGCACGCCGGCGACAGTGACGAAACGCGCGGCCAGGCCGGCGGCAAAGGCGGCGTCCTGGCCGACGATGAGAAGCCCGCGCTCAACCGAGCCGTCGCCGATGCGCGCGGCGACCTCCGCGCGCCACGCCTTCCCGGCGTCCGGCGCACCCACAAGCCCTGGCTCGGCCGCGATCAGCGCGTCGACGGGCGCCAGCCCCGGACGGCCGAAAACCCGCAACGGCGCGCCAAGTTCGGCCCCGGGCGTGACCGTCTCGCTGCCGTCCATCCCGGCGACCGCGGTGCGCGAGGCGCCGCGGAGCGGGCTCTCGCGGGTGAGCAGAAGCTGGGCGTCGAGCACGACGCCCGCCGCGCCGGCGGCGAAGACGGCGGCAACCGTATGGATGCCAATCCCGCCCTGCGCCCACACCGGCACATCGACGGCGCGCAGCACGCGCTGCAGGAGGACGACCGACCCCTCGCCGCCCACCCAGCCGCCCGCCTCGTTGCCCTTGGCGATGACTGCGTCGGCGCCGGCACCCGCGGCCGCGGTGGCCTGCGCCGCATCGGTCGCCACGACCAGTGCCCGCAGACCCCCCGCGTGCGCCCGGTCGACCAGCGCGGTGAGGCGCACCGGGCCAGGGGCGGCGATGAGCACGGCCTCAAGGCCCGGGAGCTCGGCGGCGAGCACCGTTTCGAGCGTCTTCTCGTCGGTCAGCTGCACAGCCGCTCGGCCACGGCCGTGCGCGCACAGCCGCGCCAACGACCCCAGCGACCGTCCCGTGTCTGTCTCGTACTGCAGGTCGAGCACGCCGAGGGCTCCCGCCCGGCAGGCGGCGATGGCCAACGACGGATCGTCGTGAACAGCAGAGCAGATGACTGCGAAACCGAGCATGACCCCCTCCGCTCGGTGAGAAGTCCGTAGCCAACGAGCGGACTCACAATCTCCCCAGCCCCGCCGAGACCGTCAAGAACCTTTGCCCAAAGGGGCACTCGGCGTTGCTGACGCCAAATCGTTCTCCTAGGCTGCGTCGCGGGGGGCGTATTGCGCCCGGGGACCGAAACATGACGCTGACAACGCCTTCTGTCATGCGCGCTTCGCCGCGCCAGCGCCTGGAATGGCTGTGCGACGCGGGCAGCCTCACGCTGCTCGACGACGTGCCCGGAGCGCCGGGGGTCCTGGCGGCACGCGGGCGGGCGGGCCGACACCCCATCTTCTGCTACGCACAGGACGCGAGCATCGCCGGCGGATCGGTGGGTGTCGCCGAGGCCGACACGATCGTCTCGGTGCTGCGCCGCGGACGGGACGCTGCCGTGCCGGTGGTGGGGCTGATCGAGTCCGGCGGCGCGCGCCTACAGGAGGGCGCCGGCGCCCTGGGCGGCTTTGGCCGGATCTTCTACGAGAACGTCGCCCTGTCCGGTCACGCGCCACAGATCTCGGTGATCACCGGAACGTCGGCGGGCGGCGGTTGCTACTCGCCCGCGCTCACGGACTTTGTGGTGATGAGCGAGGCGGCCAGCATGTTCCTCACCGGGCCGCGGATCGTTCGCCATGCGCTTGGGGAGGACGTGACGTTCGAGCAACTCGGCGGCGCCGCCGTTCATCAGCGAAACGGCGTCTGCGACTTCGTGGCGCCCGATGACCGCGCCGCCGTCTCGCTGGTGAGAGACCTGCTGTCGTACCTGCCGCGCAGCGCGTTTCACCCGCCGCCGGTCACCACGCCGCAGCCGCCCCCGGGCGGGGATCCCGGCGCCGTGCTGCCCCCGGCGAGCCGCAGTCACTACGACGTGCGCGATCTCATCCGAAGCCTTGTCGACGCCGGCCGCATCCTGGAGGTCTCGCCGCGGTGGGCCCGCAACATGGTGACCTGCTTCGCGCGGCTGGAGGGGCACCCCGTCGGCCTGCTGGCCAACCAGGCACGGCACCTCGGCGGCATCATTGACGTCGACGCGGCGCAGAAGGGCGCGAAGTTCGTCGACACCTGCGCGTCGTTCCGGCTGCCCCTGCTGGTGCTCGTCGACACGCCGGGATTCATGCCCGGCACCCGCCAGGAGAGCGCCGGTGTCATCCGGCACGGCGCCGGCCTGGTGCGCGCCTTCGCCTCCGCCCGGTCGCGACGAGTCACGGTGATCGTCCGCAAGGCGTTCGGCGGGGCGTTCATCGCCATGAATTCACGTGACCTCGGTGCCGACGCGGCGTTCAGCTGGCCGGGCGCCGAAATCGGCGTCATGAGCCCGCGCGCCGCGGTCGAGATCATCCACCGGCGGCAGATCCGCGATGACGATCCGGAGACGGCGGCCAGGCTCGCCGACCGCTACGCGGAGGAGCACGTCACCCCGGAGGCGGCGGTGCGGCGCGGGGTGATCGACGCGGTGATCAGCCCGTCGCAGACACGGGCGCGGGTGGCAGCTGCACTGACGGGCGCGGCAGCAAGCGACCGCTGAGCAGCCAGCGGCGGATCTGCCCGTACACCGCGGGATGGTTGAGCAGGTCGAAGTGGGTGGCGCCGCCGAGGTGGCTGTAGTGATCGACGGGGAACTGGAGGCGCTCGCCGCGGCGCTCCTGGGCCCAGGCGCTGGCCCGGAGCACGAGCAGGTCGCCGAGCAGGCGGCCGGCGGGCGCGTCCGGGTCGCGGGTCAGCGTGGCCGAGACGAAGTAGTGGTTGGCGGTCTCAAGAAACGGCACGACGGTGCCGGTGTTGGACCAGAAGGCGTCCGGGTCATGGCCCAGCCAGTCCTCGTCGACGACATAGCCGTAGCCGAGATCCTTGACGCCGACCGCCCGGTTGCGGATCGGAGCGGCGAACGGCCTGAGCTCCGGGGCGAGCGACGAGGCGTGACACAGCGCGTTGGCGCCGAGCTCAAGCGGGGCGCCCTTGTGGGGGGAGCCGAGCATGAAGACGTGGCGCACGCGCTCGCGCCAGCCGCCCGGCGCCGCGTAGTGGCAGGCGCCACGGGCGACCAGTCCGCCCATGGAGTGGCCGATGAGGGCGACCTCGGCCACCTCCACCGGCCACTGGCCCACCAGGTCGTTGAGGAGCTCGGCCAGCCGGCGGCCGTTGTGGGAGATGTGGCGGCCGCTGTTGTAGCGGATGTAGACGGGCGTGTAGCCGAGCTCGGTCTGCAGCCGGTCCCCGTAGGGGACGCTGCGCCGCTCGTTCAGGCGCCAGGCGTCCTCGGTCTCACACAGCCCGTGGGTGAACACGGCGATGCGCGGGGCGGCATCCGGGAACGCCGCCGCCAGCGAGGCGCGGTCGACAGGGACGTCGCGGCCGTGGCGGCGGACGGCCATCGGCGTCTCGAGCACGCTGCGCCGGCTGTGCAGCCGGTCACCCCACATCCCGTTGATGGCGCCGACCGCCAGCCGACCGGGGACGCCTTCGCTGATCGACGGGTCCTCGTCGGTGCGGGTCAGGCTGACCGCCGCGGCGCCGCCGCGCACGATCGCGCCCGTGAGGGCGCGGGCCGCCTCGTAGGCGCCGGCGGAGATGCCGTCATGGAGGATGCGGGCCGGCTCGGCCGCCGGGCCGAGCACGCGCAGGGCGCCGAAGACCCGCCGCGCGATGCCGGCGTGCACCTCGCGGGCCTGGCCGGCGATCCCCGCGGCCGCCTCCCCGGCGAGATCGCCGAGCGCCCGGGCTTCGTCAGGCCGCATTCGCCGGCGACTCCACCTCTCGGTAGGCGTCGGCCAGGCGCTTGACGCCCTCCACGATCTCGTCCGGCGTCACGCCGGAGTAGGCCAGGCGCAGCGTCGACTCGCCACCCTCCAGCACGAAGTCGGTCCCCTTGACGAACTGCACCCCGCGAGCCGCGGCGGCATCGAACAGAGCCGAGATGTCGGTCCGGTCAGGCAGATCCACCCACAGGAAGTATCCGCCCTCCGGGGCGACGAACCGCGCGTCCGGCAGATACTCGGCCAGCGCCTCACACAGGGTCTGCGCCCGCCGGCGCAGCGCCTCGCGGACGGTCTCGATCGACCGCTCAATCGCCCCTGACCGGCAGAACTGGTTGACGATCGCCTGAGCGACCATGTTGGGCGAGATGTAGGTGCTGGTGGCGATCTTGACGATGCGGGCGATGAGG
>DASSZQ010000204.1:0-47707 GCA_035702755.1 Solirubrobacteraceae bacterium
ATCCACTCATAAACGGCGAGATGGCGGCGGTACCAGTAGTTCTCGGCGGGCACGTCAGGCAGCGTCCGCTCGCCGGTGAGCTCCAGGGGCGGGACCCCCGGGGGCTGATCACGCTGCAGGTAAGCGCTCGTCGTCACGAGCCGACAGGGTAATGTGCCCCCGGCAATGGAGGCCGTCCGCACCGCCGATGACATCCGCGACGTCAACACGCGCTACCACGATGTCGCTGCTGAGAGCTATGACAGCAAGTGGGGCATTGACTTCGGCGAGATCGGCCAGGCGCAGGTCCTGGGCAAGCTGCGCAAGCTGCTGGGGCCGGAGCTTGACGACGGCTATGAGCGCTCGCTGGAGATCGGCGCCGGGACCGGATACTTCAGCCTCAACCTGCTTCAGGCCGGTGTCGTCGCCGAGGCGACGTGCACCGACATCTCGCCCGGCATGGTGGCCACGCTGCAGCGCAACGCGCAGCGGCTGGGGGTGAGCGTCCGAACGGCCCGCGCGGATGCCGAGTCGCTGCCGTTCGCCGACGCCAGCTTCGACCTCGTGCTCGGCCACGCCGTCCTGCACCACCTGCCCAACCTGCGCCGCGCCTTCGCCGAGTTTCACCGCGTCCTGCGCCCGGGCGGGCGCATCGTGTTCGCCGGCGAGCCGTCGCGGCTCGGCGACCGGATCGCCTCCTACCCCAAGCGCGGGGCAGCGGCCCTCGCCCCGGCGTGGCGACGCCTGGTGCGGGCCCGGCCCGCACCCGCCCCCGGAGGGGACGGCGGGACCGCCGAGCAGCACGACCATGATCTCGAGCGCTTTGTCGACATCCACGCGTTCGAGCCCGCCGATCTCTCCCGCTATGCCCGGCGAGCCGGCTTTGTCGACGTGACCGTTCGCGGCGAGGAGCTGACCGCCAACTGGTTTGGCTGGTTCAACCGCTCGCTGGAGGCGTCGGCAACGCCGGAGGACGTGCCGATGCTCTGGCGCCAGTACGCCTTCCACGGCTACCTGCTGTTGCAGAAGCTCGACGAGCGCCTGCTCGAACCCCGGCTCCCGCCGGCGATCTTCTACAACCTCCTCCTCACGGCGCGCCACAGCTGATCGCGGGAAAGCAGGGCGTGAGGGCCTGCGGGCCCCGCGCCTAGAATCGCGGCATGCCTCCCACGGTGCAGCATGAGTTCCCGCTGTTTCCTCTGCCCCTCGTTGCGCTGCCCGGGGAACTGGTCCCGCTCCATATCTTCGAGGACCGCTACAAGACGATGATGAGCCGCTGCCTGGAGCAGGACGCGGAGTTCGGCATCGTCTGGATGAGCGATGACGGGCTGCGGGAGATCGGCTGCGCGTGCGAGATCGAGCGGGTGCTGGAGCGCCTGGACGACGGGCGGATGAATCTGCTGGCGCGCGGCACGCGGCCCTTCCGCGTCCTGGAGCGCCAGGGCCACCTCCCGTACCCGGCGGGGATCATCGAGTTCGTCGAGGACCGCGGCGATGCCCCGGACGCGCAGCTCGTCGGCGACGCCCGGAGCGCCTACGCCGACCTCGTCAAGCGCGCCACCGACCGGGAGCCGGAGGATGCCGAGCTTGACGAGATGACGGCCTATGACATGGCGGCGACCGTCGATTTCGGTCTTGACGCCAAGCAGGGCCTGCTTGACCTGCGCTCCGAGAACGCCCGCCTGCGGCTGGTGACCCGTCTGTTCCGGGCGGCGACCAAGCGCCTGGACTTCGTCGACCGGGCGCAGGCCCGGGCGCGGTCCAACGGCAAGGTCCGCTTCAGCTGACCGCCGCCGTCGCCCGCGCCGCCTCCCGCGCGCGCTCCAGCGCCGGGGCGGCCCCCAGCGCCTCCAGGCTGGCGCGGGCGCGGTCCAGCAGGTCGGCGGCCTCCGGGGCGCGGCCGCGGTCGACCAGCCAGCGGGCCAGGTCGGTGCGCGCCACCGCCAGCCAGTACGGGTAGCCGAGGTCCTCTAACCCGGCGACGGCGCGGCGCAGGTCAGCCTCCACGTCGCCATGGCGGCCCTCGGCGGCGGCCAGGAGCGCTTGACCGCGGGCCACCTGGGCGCGCAGGTACGGGGGAACGTTGCCGGCCGGCTCCTCGCTGACCAGCGCCAGCAGCTCCCGCGCGTCATCGAGGCGCCCCAGCGTCAGCGCCGCCCGCAGCGTCTCCGGCCATGAGTTGCGCACGTTCTCGTTGGAGACGTTGAGATCGGCGATGAGCGCCGGCAGCTCGGCCCGCCCCTGATCGACGACCGCCGACAGGTCGCCCTCGGCGAGGCTCACCGCCATCCGGGCCGTCATGTACAGCGCGCGGGCCTCCCGCTCGTCGGAGTCCTTCCAGTCGCCGAGATGCGCCAGGCTCTCCCGCGCGCCGGTGACATCGCCGCGCAGCGCGTGCAGGAGCGCCATCCGCTGGTGGACGTCCTCGGCCCCGGTCGCCGCCTCCCCGTGACCGAGCACCTCGGCGCCGAGTCGCTCGGCCTCCTCCCAGGAGCCGGAGAACAGATGCACCAGCATCAGGTTGCCGGCGATGATGAGCGTCGCCTGGCGCTCCCCCCGTCGCCGGGCGATGGTCAGCGCCTCCTCCAACCCCTCGCGAGCGCCGGGGACGTCCCACTCCATCTCGGTGTTGGCCTGGTTGCTCAGCGCCCGGGGCAGGTGCACGCCCAGGTCCTGGCTGCGGGCGAACTGGACGGCGCCGCTGAACAGCAGCCGCGCCTCCCGGGGGCGGCCCATGAGCAGGTAGGCGACGCCCTTGACGTTGAGCGCCTCACACAGGAGATCCTCCAGGCCGAGTGCCTCGGCGATCGTCAGCGCGCGCTCCAGCGGCGCCCCGGCCTCCGCAAACCGGCCCTGGTTGGCCAGGCTGCGGGCGAGCATCTGGTGCAGCCACCCGGCGTCGATGTCGATCTCGTCGGCCGACAGCCGGTTCAGCGCGTCGGTCACGACCGCCGTTGACTCCTCGGCACGTCCCATCCGGGTCAGCCCCTCCCCCAGCGACCGGGTGGCCCGGGCCGCCGCCCGCGGGCGGCCGGCCCGCCAGTGGGCGTCGGCGACCGCGCGCAGCAGCTCCACCGCCGCCTCGTGGCGTCCGGCGCCCAGCGCCATCTCGCCCGCCAGCTGCTCCAGATCGACCCGTTCGGCCTCGTCGCCGGCGAGCTCGGCCGCCGTGCGGAAGCTGCGCTCGGCCGACTCCGGCGAGCCCGCGGTCGCCGCTCGCTGGGCGGCCCGGCGCAGGGCGGCCACGGTCTCGGCGCGCAGGGCGTCGGCGTCGGCATCGCCGGCCGCCGCCCGGAACGCCTCCAGGTACTGGGCGGCGATGACCTCGGCCACCTCCTCGCCGTCATGGGGAAACGCCCGCCGCAGATGCTCGGCCGCCGCCAGGTGCCGCGGCTTGCGCTCCTGGCGGGAGAGCATCCCGTAGGCGACGGTGCGCAGCAGCCCCTGGGCGAAGTCGTACTGCCCGCGGTCTGGCGACAGGCGGTCGGTGCGGATGACGAACACCTGCTTGCGCACGAGCGCCGCCAGCACCGGATCAAGCTCGCCCTCCGGAACGTCGGCGAGAGCCGCGGCCGCCGATCGCGGGAAGGCGCCGCCGAACACCGACATCGCCTTGACCAGCCGCCGCTCGGCCGGTTCCAGCGCGTCCAGCCGGGCGGCCAGGAGCGATCCCAGCGTCGCCGGCACGTCGAGCTCGCCCAGCTCCCCGGCGAGCACCAGGCGGCCGTCGCGCTCGGCCAGCGCTCCGCGGGCGGCGAGCGCCCGGAGCGTCTCGACGGCATAGAGCGGGATCCCCTCGGCGCGGGCGACGATGCGCCGGACCGCCTCCTCCGGCAGGTCGACCACCCCGGCAAGGAGCTGGCGCATCGACGCGTCCTCCAGCGGGTCGAGCTGCAACGCGGTCGCGCCCCGCCGCCCGGCGGGCCAGCCGGGATGTCGGGCGCCGAACTCGGTCCGGGCCAGGGTCAGGATGAAGATGGGGCTCGACGCCGACCAGTCGAGCAGCTGCTCGATGAACTCCAGCAGGCCCGGCTCGGCCCATTGGAGATCCTCAAACACCAGCACCACCGGCTGGTGATCGGCGAGGCGCTCAAAGAACAACCGCCAGCCGGCAAAGAGCTCATCCCGGCCCAGGGCGGGACCGCCGACGCCGATGAGCGCGCCCAGGCGCGGAGCCAGGAAATCGCGGTCATCGGCCCCCGTCACCCACCGCTCCAGCCCCACGGCGAGTTTCTCAGCGGCAACCGCGGGCGCGGCGTCCTCCGGGATCCCCAGCCGGGCCCGGACCATCTCGCCCAGCGCCCAGTAGGCGACGCCCTCGCCGTAGGAGGGGCAGCGCCCGTCGTGCCACAGGACGCTGGTGGCGATCCCGTCGACGTAGTTGGTGAACTCGCGGCGCAGCCGCGACTTGCCCACACCCGGCTCACCGGAGACGGCGACGAGCCGCGCCGAGCGGCGCTCCAGCGCGCCGTGGAAGAGTTCCTTGAGCAGGCGCAGATCGGCGTCGCGGCCGACGAACGGGGCCGCCAGGCCCTGCTCGCGCTCGGCCCCGCCGACGCCGGCGACGACGCGCTCCGCCCGCCACAGCTCAATCGGCTCGGCCTTGCCCTTGACCATGTGCTCGCCGGCGTCCTCGTAGGCGATCGCCGAGGAGGTGACCTGGCGGGTGATCTCGTCGACGAGCACCCCGCCCGGCGGCGCCGCCGCCTGCACCCGGGATGCCGTGTTGACGCGATCGCCGACCACGAGCCCCTCCCCCGGGTTCTCCAGCGCCGCCACCTGCCCGGTCACCACGCCCGCTCGCGCCCGCAGATCCGGCGCCCCCACCTCGGCGCCGAACACGGCCACCGCGTCGACGACGTCCAGGGCCGCGCGCACGGCACGCTCGGCGTCGTCCTCCCGGGCCAGCGGGACCCCCCACACCGCCATCACCGCGTCGCCGATGAACTTCTCGATCGTGCCTCCGTACCGCTCCACGATCGTCCGCGCCGAGTCGAAGTAGCGACCGAGAAGCTCCCGCACGTCCTCGGCGTCGCGCGCCTCCGACAGCGACGTGAACCCCACCAGGTCGACGAACAGCACCGAGACGAGCCGCATCTCCGGTGACTCCAGGCCTCCGGCGGCCACCGCCGGCGCCGGCGGGAGAACGGGGTCCGCGGCCGCGGCGGCCGCCCTCCCCGCCGCCAGCGGCGTCCCGCACTCATCGCAGAACCGCTGGCCGGGGCGGTGTGGCGTACCGCAGCCCGGGCAGCGCAGCGCCAGCGCGGTTCCGCACTCGCTGCAGAACTTGGCCGTGGCCTTGTTCTCCGCCTGGCAGGCCGGACAGATCATCCGCGCCCTCTCCCGGCCGTGACCGCTTGCATCCCCCACGTCTCCTCAGACAACAACGGTTCTGTCGACGGCACCCTACCGCCTCCCCCGGGGTCCCGCTCGTCACCGCCCGTACCGGTCGGCGCCAACCCGGCGAGGGCCGTCGTCGTCTACGGAGCGCCGACGATCAGCGTGAACAGCACCATGAAGGTGCCGAAGGCGATGCAGTACAGGCCGAACGGCCGCAGGTTGCCGCGGCGGAAGTAGCGCATGAGGAAGTGGACGGCGAACACCGCGGACACCGCGGCGGCGACGGCGGCGATGACGGCGGCTCCCCGGAGGCCGTTGCCGTGGGGGCCGATGAGGTCGCCGAACTTGAGGATCCCGGCGGCGAGGATGGGCGGGGTCGCCAGCAGGAAGCCAAAGCGGGCCGCGTCCTCGTTGTCCAGCCCGCGGACGAGGCCGGCCGACATCACGACGCCGTCGCGGCTGATGCCGGCGAGCAGCGCCGCCGACTGGGCGGTGCCGATGACGGCCGCCTCCTTGTACTCAAGCGTGTCGAGATCCCGGTAGCCCTCGGGGTTGAGGCCCTCGCGCCGGGCCAGATCGCGGACCTCCGCTCGGCGCCGGTAGCGCTCGGCGCCGATGAGCATGAGGCCGTTGATGATGAGGAAGATGGCCGCCGCCAAAGGCTTGGCGAACAGCGTGCGCAGTGGATGTTCCAGCAGCAGCCCCAGGATCCCCACGGGGATGGTGGCGATGATGATCAGCCAGGCGAGCCGCTCGGTCGACGTCTCGACGCGCCGTTTGGCGAGCGTCCGGAAGAAGGCGACAACGATGTCCACCCACGTGCGCCAGAAGTAGATGAGCAGGCCGATGGCGCTGCCGACGTGGAGCATGACGATGAACGCCAGCCACGGCGACTCCGGCAGCGACTGCCAGACGACGATGTCATGCCAGCGAAACAGCGTGGGGAGCAGGACCGTGTGCCCCAGGCTGGAGATGGGAAACAGCTCGGTGATCCCCTGAAGGACGCCGAGAACGATCGCCTGGAAGGTGGTGATCAGCGTATGGGTGGTGGCGGCAAGCGTGAGCAACGGGCGGGAAGACTAGGTAGGGAGTGGCGCCGGGGTGTGAACAACTTGTATTCGCGAAGATGAAACGCGCCGAACGCCCCCGCGCGTTCACCCGCAGTACTGCGCGGCGGCCTGGAGCGCGAACGCCTCCACCTGGCCGAGGTACCGGTGATTCGTTCCCGCCCGGTCAGGAAACGCGATCGTCCCCTGCTGGAGCTTGACCCGGTAGTAGTAGACGCTGCCGGGCAGCGGCGGGATCGTCAGCTTGCGGCCGGCGTCGGTGACCAGGTTCTGCGCGAGATCCCGCGCCGTGATGATCTGCGAGCTGGTGAGCGTCTTCTGGCGCCCTGCGCAGGTGATCTGCCCGCTCTCGTTGACGACCATGGTCAGCTTCCCGCCGGGACCCGTCCGCGTTAGGGCGAACAGATCCGGCAGCTCGACGTTGTACCCGCACCCCCCCACCAGGACGGCCAGGACGACCAGCGCGACCAGCCCGGCGCCGAGGGCCCGCACCCGGCGTCGGCGCCGGTGCCCGGTCACGCCGCCTCCACCACGATGGCCGCCCCGCCCCGCCGCGGGTCACCGCCACCGGAGAACGAGCCGCCCGGCCCGCGCGCCGCCGCCTGTGCGCCGCCGAAGAACAGGTTCAGCGCGCGAAACGGCGAGACGAGCCGCCCGGCGCGCTGGAGCGCTCCGGTCTCGATCCCGGGCTCGGCATAGACGACGTCGTCCTCAAAGTGGACCCGGGGCGCCTGGACGGCATCCTGGGCGGGCAGGCCGTCGTCGATGGAGCGGATGATCGTCTGCAGGATGGCCGAGCGGATCCGGTTGGACCCGGCGCTGCCGACCGCCAGCTCGGCCGCTCCCTCCCGGAGCACCACGGTGGGGGCCATCATGCTCGGCATGCGCCTCCCCGGCGGATGGCGGTGGAATCCCAGCGGGTTGAGGTCCTGCTCGCCCAGCATGTTGTTGAGGTGAACTCCCGTCCCGGGCACGATCACCCCGGAGGCCGATCCGTTGGAGCAGGTCACCGAGCACGCCCAGCCGTCGTGGTCAAGCGCAGCGATGTGGGTCGTCGATCCGAGGCGTCCCGCGGGCGCCGCCAGGAACCGCTCGCCGAACCCGGGGTCGTCCAGGCCGGCCAGGAACTCCGGGGTGCGCTCCCGCTGGACGTGCTCCATCACCTCCACCAGCTGCGCAACCGACGGCGGCGACGGAAGGTCGTCGAGCAGCCCCAGCGCCCGGGCGATGAGGATCCCGCCGGCCGACGGCGGCGGGTTGGTGAGCACCTCCCGGCCGCGGTAGTCGGCCCGCAGCGGCCGGCGGTCGATGGCCGCATACGCGGCCAGGTCGGCGCGCGTCACGGTGCCACCGCGATCCTCCAGCCAGTCGGAGATCGCGGCGGCGACGTCGCCCGTGTAGAACGGGGCGGCCCCCTCGGCGCCGAGCCGCCGCAGCGCCTCGGCCAGCTCCGGCTGGCGCAGGCGGTCACCGGCACCCAGCAGCCGCCCGCCGGGGGCGAACAGCGCGGCCGCCTCCGGCGTGGAGGTGACGATCCCGCCCAGGATCTCGACGATGTAGGCCTGCTGCTCGTTGAGCGCCACCCCGTCATGGGCCAGGACGGCGGCCGGCTCGACGAGCCGCTCCAGGGGAAGGCGGCCGAACCGCCGGGCCGCCTCACACACCCCGGCGGGCATGCCGAACGTGCCCACGGAGGCCGCGCCGACGTGAAACTCCTGCACGGCGTCGCCGAATGACACCGGCACCGGGATGAGCTCCGAGCGCCGCCCGGGGGCCAGTCCCCGCCCGGGGGCCTCGACGAAGAAGTCGAGCAGGACCGGCTCCTGATCCGGGGCCACGACGAGCATGTAGCCCCCCGCCCCCAGCCCGGTGAGCAGCGGCTCGCAGGCAAACGAGGCGAGCATCGCCCCCAGCGCGGCATCGACCGCGTTGCCCCCGTCGCGCAGGGCATCGGCGCCCGCGGCGGCGCTCTCCGGATGTCCGGCGGCCACCACCCCCAGCTGGGTTTCCCTCCCTGAATTGAAGTTTGACGATGGCATGGTCTGGCGCTCAGAGAGCAAGCATGCCAATGACGGGCCCAGACGCCCACCCATGGGGCGATGCCGACCGGGTCGTGGTTGACGCCGGCGATGCAGGGAGCCCAGGCGGGTGTGGAGCGTCGACTTCGTGCGAAATCAGGGTTGCGCCGCGCGATTTCGCCCGTGAGTGCCGTATGGCGGCGGATTCGTTCCAGGCTCGTCGGCCCCAATCCGCATTTCGAACAAACGGGGCCCCTCAGGGGATCGCGCTCGCCGCCCGGCCCCCGCCCCGGCCCGGGCGTGCGCCCCCTTCACTGGGTGGGCGCCGGCCGCCCCGGCGCCGTCAGCGGCGGGGGATGAATTCCGGGACGTCGAGCTCGGCCGAGCGGCGCATCCGGCTGACCCGCGGCTCGCCGTCCGGCTCGCGCAGGGGCCGGCGCGGCTCCTCATCGACCCGCGCCCGGGCGCCGAACGGCTCCTCTTCGCGGCGGCGGGGGCGAGGCTCGCCGAAGCCGGTGGCGACCACGGTCACCCACACCTGGTCGTCGAGCTTCTCGTCGACCATGGCGCCGAAGATGATGTTCGCGTCCGGGTGGGCGGCCTCGGCCACCGCCTTGGCGGCCTCGTTGACCTCCCACAGCGAGATGTCGTGGCCACCGGTGATCGACAGCAGGATTGAGCGGGCACCTTCCATGCTCGTCTCCAGCAGCGGTGAGGCCACCGCCTGCTCGGCGGCGTCGATCGCCCGCCGGTCGCCGGTGCCCATGCCGATTCCGAGCAGCGCGCTGCCGGCGTCCGACATGATCGTGCGCACATCCGCGAAGTCGAGGTTGATCAGACCCGGAAGCGTGACGAGGTCGGAGATGCCCTGGACGCCCTGGCGCAGCACGTCGTCGGCGACGCGGAACGCCTCGACCATCGAGACGCCACGGTCGAGCACCGACAGCAGCCGGTTGTTGGGCACCACGATGAGCGTGTCCACCTCGCCGCTCAGCGCCTCGATCCCGGCCTCGGCCTGGTCACGGCGCCGCGAGCCCTCGAACTGGAACGGCCGGGTGACGATCCCCACGGTCAGGGCGCCGAGTTCCCGGGCGATCTGGGCCACGACCGGAGCCGCGCCCGTTCCCGTCCCGCCGCCGGCCCCGGCGGCGATGAACACCATGTCCGAGCCGCGGAGCATCGCCTTGATCCGGTCATACTCCTCCCGCGCCGCCCGGCGGCCGAGCTCAGGATCGGAGCCGGAGCCCAGCCCGCGCGTCACCGAGTCGCCGATGTGCAGCGTCTGGTCCGCCGCCGAGAGCTGCAGGGACTGCAGGTCGGTGTTGATGGCCAGGAACTCCACGCCGGCGATGTCGGCCTCAACCATCCGGTTGACCGCGTTGACGCCGGCTCCGCCGACGCCGACGACGCGCAGGACCGGCTTGCCCACGGCCGTCGCCGGCGGGAAGGCGTCAAGCTCGCGGTCGGCACGGGCGTACACGTCCGGCGCGGGCTCCGCAGGCGCCGCGGGCGCGGAGGCGGAGCGTTCCAGCATGTTGTCCGGGATGTCCGCCGAGAAGGCCTGGCGCAGCCGCTCCTGGGGGGAGGGGATCAGCCGCTCCGGACCGGCCGGCTCCGGGACGTCCCCGGCCTCCAGCGACGGGTGGGGCAGCGGCCGGCGGCGCTCGCCCGGCTCAGCCGGCGCGGGAGGCGCCGCAGATGGCGGCGGCGGGGCCGGCCGTGTCTCCTGGCGCCGGGGTTGGATGGATTCGGCCGCCGGCGAGGTCGGCTCCGGCTCGGCCGGCCGCTCGGTCCGCGGCGCGGAGGGCTCGGCAGGCGGAGCGTCCTCGGTGGTCCGTCGGAACAGATCCGCCAGCGGACCCTCTCGCATGCTCGCGCGCTTACCGGTTGCCATGTGCGAGGACCTCCTTGGCGAGCTGCCTATAGGCGTGGGCGGCCAGACCGTCAGGATCGTACTTGAGCACCGACATGCCCTTCACCGGAGCCTCCGCGAAGCGGACGGTCTTGCGAATGCGCGAGGCGAACACACGGTCGCCGAAGTTCTCCTCCAGCAGCTCGATGGCCTCCTTGGCGTGAAGCGTGCGGAGGTCCACAAGCGTCGGCAGGATGCCCTCAATCTCCACATCGGGGTTGAGGTTCTCCTTGATCATGCTCAGCGTGTTCTGAAGCTGGATGAGCCCGCGCATTGACAGATATTCGCACTGGACGGGGACGATTACCTTGTCCGAGGCCGTCAGAGCGTTGATCGTCAACAGTCCGAGGCTCGGCGGCGTGTCGATGAACACGAAGTCGTAGTCGTCGGCCACCTCCCGCAGCGCCTTCTGCAGCGAGCGCTCACGGCCGATCATCGTCGACATGGCGATCTCGGCGCCGGCGAGGTCGATCGAGGCGCAGGCGACGTCGACCTCGCGCTTGCGGATCACCTCGCGAATCGAGATGTGATGGACCAGGACGTCGTACATCGACTTCTCCAGCGTGTCCGGGTCGATGCCCTGGGACATGGTCAGGTTGCCCTGGGGGTCCATGTCGCAGCACAGCACGCGGTGCCCTTCCTCGGCGAAGGCCACGGCGAGGTTGAGAGTAGTCGTGGTCTTAGCGACGCCACCCTTCTGGTTGGCGAACGCGATCACCTTGCAGGTGGCCATCAGGTTCGGACTCCGATGCGTCGGGGACTCATACGCGCCTGTATTCGGAGGAAAGCGGGCAAATCCTCCGCGGCGGATAAGGTCTGAGGCGCTGTGTCCGAGCTTCTGGAACGTCGTCTGATCTTCGTCACCGGCAAGGGCGGCGTCGGCAAGTCGACGGTCGCCACCGCGCTCGGCCTGCTGGCGGCCCGCCGCGGCCTGCGCACGATCGTCGCCGAGCTGTCCGGCCAGGCCCGCGTGCGCGAGGCCTTCGAGCAGCCTGGGGAGACGTTTGAGGAGGTCCCCCTCGCCCCGGATCTGTTCACCATCTCCATCGATCCCCAGCTGGCCATGGAGGAGTACCTGCGGGTCAAGACCGGGGTGGTCGGCCAGGCCCTCGGCCACAGCCGGCTGTTCAACGCGTTCGCCATGGCCACCCCGGGCATGCGCGAGCTGCTGAGCATCGGCAAGATCTGGGAGCTGTCCCAGCACGAGCGCCGCACCGACGGCGGCGACAAGTACGACCTGGTCATCGTCGATTCTCCGGCCGCCGGCCACGGCGCCGGGATCCTGCGCACCCCCCGCACCTTCGCCGACATCGCCCGGGTCGGTCCGATCGCCCACCAGGCGGGCGCGATCGCCGCCACCATCGCCGATCCGGCCTTCACCGCCGTCGTCGCCGTGTCCACCGCCGAGGAGATGCCGGTCAACGAGACGCTGTGGCTGCGCGACGCGCTCGCCGACGAGGGCCTGGGCCTTGAGGCCACGATCGTCAACTCCTGCTACCCGGAGCGGTTCACCGCCGCCGAGATTGCCACGCTGCAGGACGCCCGGCGGCGGTCGCGCTCGCCGCTGGCCGGCGCCGCTCTGGCCGCCGCGTTGTCGGAGCACACCCGCGCCCAGATCCAGCATGAACAGCTCGAGCGCCTGCGCGAGGGCCTGGAGACCGAGCTGGTGGAGCTGCCGTACCTGTTCACCGAGGATTTGGGACCGGCGGAGCTTGAGCGTCTCGCCGATGCGCTTGACACCGGTCTGGCCCAGCTGGAATCGGTCCCGGTCATCAACTAGCTCGCGGTGTCGGCCGCCCGCCGGGCCGGCGCGCAACCTGCGGGGCCGGCTTCATCGACGGCGCCCACCGGAGCGATGCGCGGCCAGCCGCGCTCGGTCGGTGGTCGTCAGGCGCGCGCCCGGACCGGGCAGCGCCAGCAGCAGGTTGTGATGGTTGGCGACAACGTCGATCGCCCGGCAGCGCGCGGCGGCGACCTCCGGGTCCGTGTTGCCCCGCGCGCGCTCCACCAGTTCCACCACCTCGTGCAGATAGGCCAGCCACCGCCGCTGGCTGCCGTGGAGCACCAGCCGCTCGATCCGCCGGCGCTCGGCGTCGACCGCGCACGGGTCCGGCCGGCCGGCGGCCGCGAGCGTCGCCACCGCCTCCGGGAGCTCACGTTCCGGCTCGGGCGTGATCGAGAGCCAGGCGGCGCGCTTGACCATGGGATAAATATAAACTGATCACAAAGTCAGGAAAGGGGAAATGGACACGAGCATCGCCCCGCCCGCATCCTCCGGGCACGCCGGTGCCCGTCCACATTCCCCGGGCTGCGGCGCCCGCCGCACCTAGACTCACCCCAGGATGAGTGTCTCTGACCTCCTGACGGACAAGCGCGTCTGCGTGTGCGGCGGCTCCGGCGGCGTGGGCAAGACGACGACGTCGGCGGCGATCGCGCTCGGCATGGCGGCGCGGGGCGCCAAGGTGGCCGTCGTCACGATCGACCCGGCGCGGCGGCTGGCCAACGCGCTTGGTCTGCGGGAGCTGGAGAACGAGCCGCGGCGGGTTGAGCCGGAGCGGCTGGCCGGATCCGGGATCGAGATGCGGGGCGAGCTGTGGGCGATGATGCTCGACCCCAAGCGCACGTTCGACGAGCTCATCGACCGGGTGGCGCCGGACCCGGCGCGCGCGCAGGAGATCAAGGAGAACCGCGTCTACCGGGAGCTGTCGACGGCCGTCTCCGGCTCTCAGGAGTTCACCGCCGTGGCCAAGCTGTACGAGCTGGAGCGCGACGGCGACTTCGACCTGCTCGTCCTCGACACGCCGCCCTCCCGCAACGCCCTGGATTTCCTCGACGCCCCGGGCCGGCTGACCTCGTTTCTTGAGGGGCGCGCGCTGAAGGCGTTCATCCGGCCCACCGGGCTCGGCATGCGTGTCTTCGGCCGGGGCGCCGCGCCGCTGCTCGCCGGGCTGCGCCGGGTCACCGGCATCGACCTGATCGGCGATCTCTCGACGTTCTTCGGCCTGCTCGGCAGCATGACCGAGGACTTCAGCGTCCGCGCCCGGCAGGTGGAGGAGATGCTCAGGGCGCCGACCACGGCGTTCCTGCTCGTCACCTCAGCCCAGCAGGCATCGATCGACGAGGCGATCTGGTTTCGCCGCACGCTCACCGACAGCGGCCTGCCGTTCGCCGGCGTGATCGTCAACCGCGTCCACCATGACCTGCTCGGCGATGCCGAGCCGGAGGATCTGGTGGCGACGCTCAACCGGACCGTGGGCAGTGATCTCGCCGCCCGGGTGGCGGCGAACTTCGCCGACTATCACCGCCTGGCCCGCCGCGACAGCCGCAACCTGGCCCGCCTCGCCGACGAACTCGGCGACGAGCCGCTGCTCCTCGTCCCCCGCCTGGACGACGACGTGCACGACGTCGAGGGCCTGCTCCGCGTCCATCGCTACCTGTTCGCCTCCGACGCCGAGCGCGAGCGGCTGATCGCCGAGGTCGTCGCCTAGCGACCAGTAGCCTAAGCGCCGGATCCGGGACGGACCGGGAGCCGGAGCTCGACGGGCTCGCCCGTCCCGGCCCACGTCGCCCAGCTCAGCACCACCCCCTGCCAGGCCTCGCGGCCCACCGGCTCCCCGCCGGCCGTCATCTCCAGCCGCTGCTGGTGAAGCATCTCCCACACCGCCTGCTCGGCGATGGCCAGCTGCTCGCTGACCCGCCGGCCGGGATGGGCCGCTGCCGCCAGCGCCATGACGTCGGCAAAGCCGATGGCGCCCCCGGGTGCGGTCCCGGCGGCCCGCGCCTCGGTCCCCCTCGGTGGGGCCCCGGCGGCCACCTCCTCGATCACCGCCTTGAGCGACTCCACCTCCGGATGGGCCCGGGCACCCCGCCGGACCTCGGCCATCACCGCCTCGGTGACGTCGGCGCACGCCCGGCTCGCCGTCGCCCATCCCCGCCCCATGCCCAGCTCGTCCGGTCGCAGCGCCCGGCCCTCCAGGATCTTCAGCCGGACCCGGTCCGGCGCCCACCGGCGCTCGTCGTGCTCGATGATCGACCCGGTGACCCACGGGCGGACGAACCGGGCGTCAAGCTCCTCGCGGCCGAGGTTGAAGATCCGGGCGACATGCGGGAACTGGCGCAGCTCCAGGTGATACATCGCGGCCCCCAGGCGCTCTTCTACGCTGCCTGGCTCCGGAACCGCTCCTGCGCGTCGGCGATCGTCTCCAGCGCGACCCGCCGCCCCTGCCAGCCGGTCGGCTCGGAGTGACGGTCGAGGTCGAGGTCCTTGTATACGGAGAAGAAGTGGGTGATCTCGTCGCGCAGCGACTTGGGCAGCTCATCGCACTCCGAGTAGACGTTCCAGCGCGGGTCGTGGACGGGCACGCACACCACCTTGTCGTCCTTGCCCTTCTCGTCGCGCATGCAGAACATGCCGATCGGCCGCACCGGAACCAGGCAGCCGGGGAACGTCGGCTCCGAGACGCACACCAGCACGTCGAGCTCATCGCCGTCGAGCGCCAGCGTCTCCGGGATGAAGCCGTAATCGGTCGGATAGACGACCGACGCCGACACGAACCGGTCGAACTTGATCCCCCCCAGCTCTGGGTCGAACTCGTACTTGTTGCGGCTTCCCATCGGGATCTCGACCATGCAGATGAGCGCCTCATCGGTCATGCGAGACGAAGCCTACCCCTGTCGATGACCGCCACTAGATACAGAACGAGCGGGCCAAAGCCCGCTCGCCCTGTGATCGCGCTCCCCCTGACTACTTACGAGCCCCAGGACTTACTTGTGTCGTGCCTGGCGGGCAAAACACTCCCGGCCACCGGAGGCGACCGAGTAGGGAGCGGTCGTCCTCTAGGTTAGACGGTCTCGGCCGCCGGCGCCGCCGCCGACTCGGCCAGCAGATCATCGGCGACGGCGCACAGATCCGAATCCAGGTGACCGCACAGCGCGTCGCGCAGGATCGCCCGCAGATGCTCGGCCAGCTCGTCGACGAGCGCGTCCGGCCGCCCGCGATCGTCATCGCCGGCCAGGCCGGTCATCACCGCCCGCTCCAGCGCGATCGCCTGCGCGGTCCGCTCGGCCAGCCCCACCCGGTCCTCCGGCCGGGCACAGATGACGGCCAGGCGCTGGGCCAGGCGGCCGCTGGACGGCCCCTCCGGCTCCAGGAGCGCCCGCAGCGCCAGCAGGTAGTCGGTGAGCGCCTCAAACGGGGCCAGGCGCTCACAGCCCATCTCAAAACGGGCCAGCGCCCACGCCAGCTCCGGCCCGGGTGCGCGCCGGGCCACCAGCCGGTAGAACGCGCGCAGCTCGTCCTCCTGCGCCCGCGGCACCAGCGTCAGCAACCGCGGGCGACCGCTGAAGCCGACCGAGACCGTGCGCCAGCGTCCGGCCTCGGTCCGCGCCCAGCCCATCGGCCCCAGGGCGTAGCCGCCCCGCTCAAACAGGCGCAGCGCGCTGAGGATCCGCCGGAACCGTGCCCGGGCAATCGCGATCGGCGGCCGCTGGGCGCGCTCCTGATCGATGGCCAGCAGCGCCAGCACGTTGGGCTCGTCGCTCTCGCCCCAGACGGCATCGGCGGGCGCCTCCGGCAGCGCGTCGCCGCGGATCAGCGAGAGCCCGTCGTCAAGGCGGATCTCGGTCGTGCCCGGGTCAAGCGCCACCCCCAGCAGCGGGGCGATGACGGTGGCCGTGCAGTGACCCTCATACAGAGCGCGCTCCAGCTCGGCGTAGGCGGCCTCGAAGTGCGCCGGCTCAAACCCAAACCCGCTCCGCTCCGCGAACACGGCCTCCAGGAAGACCCGCAGCGTCTCCCGGCACCGGCCGCGCACGTCGGCCGGCGGCTTGACGCCGTGCTCGGACAGGTAGATGTCCAGCGCGTCGCTCTCGGCCAGCGCCCGGGCCGCGTCGGTGAAGCTCGGCAGCGCGCCGAGGGCGGCCATGTGCACACGAATGAACTCCCCGGGCAGCGGCCGGTAGCAGTACAGCGGCGCCCGGCCGGCGGTCCGCTCCTCGGCCAGCTCAAACGGCATCTCCGCCCCCGCCGCGGCCTCGGCCGAGAGCCGCCCGCAGGCATCGACGGTGAACGACTCCAGCAGGCGGTGAAGGGAGATGTTGCGCACGACCGCCGATTCTTCGCCGGCCCCGGCGATCCTGCTCGTCGCCAGCGCGCTTGCACCGAGCCTCACTCGGTCGGTGGGGGCTGACCGTGTGGCGAGCTCATGTGGTCCGGTAAAGATCGGCATTGGTGATGAAGAGGGGGGAGTACCGGCCGCGGACGGGGTGAAGGGGAGCGCGGGGGGGCGGTGCGGCGTCAGCGGTGACCGTGGAGCCCCCGGATCGTTCGAAATTGGGATTCGCCCTCACGGTCTCGTACAGATCAGACGCCCAGCCCCACTCGCTGACGAAATCCAAAGCAGCCAACCTGATCTCGCACAAAATGGCTGCTCCGGACCCCCGCCCGCTTCATCGCCGCCGCCCCATCCCTCCCCCGGTTCACCGCCCATGCCGGTACGCCCGGGCCCCCCGCGCTCGCAGCACGGCCAGACCCCTCACGACCGAGCCGGGCGCGGGCCGCGCGCCAGAGGCCCTAAGCCACCCCGCTCAAGCTCGGTCAGATGCGCGACGTTGCGCGCGTCGCTCTCGTCCTCGCTCGGCACGCCGCTCATCCAGGCGTCGAGGATCTCCTCCAGCTGGGCCTCGGACGTCGCCCGCAGGCTGAGCGCCAGCACGTTGGCGTCGTTCCAGCGTCGCGCCCCGGCCGCGGTCTGGGCATCGGCGCACAGGGCGGCCCGGATGCCGGCGACCTTGTTGGCGGCGATCGACGCGCCGGTGCCCGTCCAGCAGGCGACGATCGCCTGCTCGGCCACGCCCTCGGCGACGTCGCGGGCGGCGCGCTCGCTCGCCCACGCCCAGTCGGCGGGCTCACCAGCGACGTATGCGCCATGAAGCACCGGCTCGTGCCCGCGCGCCCGCACCTGCCGCGGAATGAGCTCGGCGATGCCGGTCAACTCATCCGCGGAGACCGCGATTCGCACGGTGCGCGGGCTACGCGATGGCGGGCAGCCGCCGGGAGTCGCCGCCGGCGACGAGCACGGGCTCTCGCTCCGCCGCGGCGGGCGGAGCGGCCTCAGGTCCGCTGTCGGCGGCGCCTCCCAGCCACTCCAGCCCGTAGGAGCGCATGCTCTCGATCAACGGCACCAGGGCGCGGCCCTTCGCCGTCAGGACGTACTCGACGCGCGGCGGAACCTCTGGGAATGTCTGGCGCTCCACGATGCCCTCCTCCTCCAGCGCCCGCAGCCGCAGCGACAGGGTGCGGGGGCTGATGCCGGCCAGCGAGCGCTCCAGTTCACAGAAGCGCGAACGGCCTTCGGCCAGGTCTCGGATCACCAGAAGCGTCCACTTGCCGCAGACGATCTCCGCCGTCCGGCACACGGGACACGTATCTCTATCAGCCATCAGAGGTTCGATTTTAGCGCAATGCTTCACGAACTGAAGTATGCGCGGGTGCGCATCAGCTGGCGGCGCCGACTGACTCGCCCTCCGCCCGGTACTGCCGCACCGCGTCGAGCGCGTCGTCGATGATCCGATCGCTGAACTGCTGGGTGTCGTTGACGCGCGGGAACTCCGCATCCGGGACCGGCACCTCCAGAAACGCGCACAGCGGCTCCCAGCCGTCGCGGGGCGACCACACCAGCAGCCGGTCGGCGGGGACGGTGCTGATGACCTCCTCGTTGTAGCGCTCCATGGCGGCGGCCATCTCCGCGCCGGTGGTCTCGGCGTCCTTGATCAGGCCGCGGCGGCGCCACATCTCGGTCATCAGCTCCATGTAGGAGTCCCACAGCGGGTCGACACTGCGCCACGCGTCACACATGTGCCGCGGCAGCCCGTCGCCGTAGATCAGGCCCCAGATCGTCTGGCGCATGCTCCCCACCCACGCCTCCGAGCTGCGGACGCTGAGCAGCACCTTCGCCTCCGGGTAGACCTCCATCAGATGGCGGTAGTGGTAGGAGCCGGGCCAGTCGACGATCGCGTCAAAGCCGTCGAGGATCTCGTCCGCCGACAGGTCGCCCTCCAGCACCTGACGCCACCGCCTCGTCTCCCCCTCCAGGTCCTCCCACAGGGTGACCATGTGGTAGCAGGGGTCGAACCCCAGCATCTCCAGCGCGACCTTCTGCGACAGCGTTCCCGTTCGCGGCAGTCCAGCTCCAATCACCTTCATGGCTTCACTCCGTTTCGTTGATGGATGACCCCCAGCCCCGTGCCCCGGGACAACCGCGGGTGCGGTTGCTCCTCGCCGAGGGCGCCGGCCACTGCCCCGGCGCCGTCGAGTTGTCTGAGCACGGCGTTGACCGCGCGTGCCACCCCCACGTCCGGGCGCACGACGAGCTCCGGATGAGCCGGCGGCTCATACGGCTCGTCGACGCCGGTGAAACCCCGGATCTCCCCCGCCCGCGCCCGCGCGTACAGCTCCTTGGGATCGCGGGAGGCGCATTCATCCAGCGGCGTGTCGACAAACACCTCCATGAACGGCAGGTGCGCGGCGGCGTGACGCCGGCGCACCTCGTCGCGCACCCCGGCCAGCGGCGAGACGAGGGCGACGATGGCGACGGCCCCGCCGTCGGCGAACAGCCGGGCCACCTCGCCCGCTCGCAGCATGTTGCGGGTTCGATCGGCCGCACTGAAACCGAGGTCGCCGCACAGGCCGTGACGGAGGTTGTCGCCGTCCAGCAGGTAGGCGAAGCGCCCGGACTCCACGAGGCGCTGCTCCAGCGCGGCTCCGAGCGTCGACTTGCCGGAGGCGGGCAGCCCCGTCAGCCACACCGTCGCGCCGCGGGCCCCCAGCGCCTGCCAGCGCCGGCTCCGCGTGATGTTGCCGTCCTGCCAGGTGATGTTCGGACTGGCTGCCATGCCTACACCACCGGTGACCGGCCGAGTTCCCGGCCGCTTGCGTCGTAGGCGACGACGGCGAAGTACGGGCCCTGGCTGTTGACCGCGATTGCCGTCTCAAACCCCGTCCAGGCCTGCGAGCCGACCGGCGACAGCGATGACTTGTCCTTGCCGGCGAGCACCGTCCAGCGGTCGATCTCGGTCTGGCCGTTCCAGCTGGCGTAGACGGAGAACCCGTCGGCCGGGTTGGCCTGAGCGACAACCCGCGGCCCGTCGCCGGGACGCCCCACCCACTCGGCGGCGTAGGCGCGATAGGACCGCACGCCCATCGGCAGCTGGCCGTCGAGGAGCAGCGTCCCGTCGGACGCGTACTCCGAGAAGTAGGGCTGTGCGCCCCAACCGATGAACACGTTGCCGTCGGACAGCACCTGAACATTGCCCAGGGTGCCGGAGATGAAGCCCGCCGGATGGAGGTAGGCCTGCGTCAGATCGACGGTCTTCGACTGCGCGTTGAGCGACAGCATCAGGCCCCGCGACTGCTGCTCCTTGGCCTCGCCCGCGTTGTCGAACACGGTGATCGTGGAGGACCCGTGGGCGCGGGCGTCGTGCTGCCAGTAGAAGCGGGCGGCCGAGCTGAGGGTGAAGTCGGACTTCTTGCCGCCCAGCCGCCAGATGATGTTGCCGTTGGAGCGGTCGACCTTGTACAGCGCCCACGTGTTACGCGCGCAGACGAGCAGGTTGCCGTCGGCCATCTCGGAGACGGCGTTGAGGTGAAAGTAGTCATAGCCCTGATCTGACCTGGCCGGCTGATAGCTCTCGCTCACCGGCACGTGGTCAAGGCTGTTCCAGTCAAACAGCACCTTGCCGGTGTTCAGGTCGACCTCCTGGACGTGACCGACGAACGTCTGCCCCCGGCGCGAGCCGCCCACCGAGGAGAGGTCGGTCGTCGTCGTCTCATAGGCGGTGATGAGCGCGGTGCCGCGCGAGGTCAGCTGCAGGTCGTGCAGGTCGGTCTGGAGCCCATTGCCGGCCCGGATCGACTTGACGGAGTGATAGGAGGCGTTGCCGATCTCGCCCACCCCCTCGCCGTGGGCGCTCTCCACCGTTCCCTGCCACCAGGTGAGCGCGGGCTGCCCGTTGTAGGACTGCACGTTGAGGTCAAACGGCGAGCCCGCGCTGACCGGCGCAAACCACACGAGCCGGCCTTTGCGGTCGATCATCATCAGCCCCTGCTGGGGCTCGGAGGCCGGGATGACGTTGTTGGGGGCCAGGAAGATGAAGCGTGGCTCAGAGCCGGCGGCGGGCGGGGTTCCGACCTCGGTCACCCGGACCGTGGGGGGGCGCAGATCCGGCCGGGTGACGAACGTCTGCACGCCGGCCGGCGGCGGTGTCGACGGCGCGCTTGAGCTCGACGTGGAGGACGCGCTTGAGGCGGGAGCGGAGGGCCGGGGCGATCCGGAGCCGTGCGGCAACTCGTAGCCGATGGCTCCGGCGGCGACGATGCCGGCAGCCGGGGCGACGGCCCGCGTCAGGAACTTGCGTCGGCTGAGAACTCGCTTGCGCTGCGTGACGCTCATCCTCGGTCGCTATCCGCCGCTCGCAAACGCCTTGGAGGTCCCGATCACCTTCCCCCGCGCGTCGAGCGCCTGCACCTCGAAGCGCCGGTAGCCGGAACCGACCGGTATCGCCGTCTCAAAGCCGGTGCGGACGTGGCGCGCAAGCTTCGTGGTCGATCCGGCGGCGGTGAAACCGATCACCTTCCAGGCGGTCACCTGGGTGGCGCCGTTCCAGCTGGCGTAGACGGTCGTGCGGCCGCCCTGGACCCGCGCCGCGCCGCTCGGCGGCTCAAGGGGCTTGCCCACCCAGGGCTGCAGGTAGGCCCGGTAGCTCATGTCCGGCGTGGGGAACGCGCCGTCGAAGATGAGCTTGCCCGCCTTCGTGAACTCCGACAGGAACGGGACCTCGCCCCAGCCGACGAACACGTTGCCGTTGGGCAGGACCTGGGTGTTGCCCATGTACTCCGAGTGGAAGGTCGTCCCGTGGGAGTACTCGTGCACGATGCTGGCGGTGTGGCTGCTCTGGTTGAGCTTGAGGTCCAGCCCGCGGGACGGGCCGGTCGCCGGCAGGTAGGTGTCGGCGCCGGTGATGTCGCAGCAGTGGTCGTCAAACAGCGTCACCGTGGAGCCGGAGTGCAGCTCGACGTCGTGCTGCCACTTGAACTCGGCCTGGCTGGGGATGGTGAAGCTGGAGTGCTTGCCGCCGAGCGTCCACAGGATCTTCCCGGTGCGGGCGCTGACGAGATACGCGGCCCACGTGTTGCGCATCGACACCAGGAACGTGTCGTTGCCGTAGGGCTCCACGGAGTTGACGTGGTAGGTGTCCCACGGGAAGCCGTTCGGCGGCGGCTGCGTGTAGGAGTCGCCGCGCGGGATGTGCGTGGACGCTCGCCACGTGTACAGCAGCTTGCCGGTGCGCAGGTCGTACTCCTGCACCGCGGAGTCGGTGAACACGCCGTTGCTGACGCCGCCGTCCCCGGACAGGTCGGTGCGCACGTTCTTGTTCGCCGTCACCCAGGCGTCGTGTCCGCGGATGACCATCGAGTGCATCGTGAGCACCCAGCCGTCGGCTCCCTTGAGCCTGGCCACGGTCTGGTAGTGATCGTTGACGACGACGTCCTCGCCGCGGTCGATGGCGCCGGTGGCGGTGACGACACCCTGCCACCAGCTGAGCACCGGCGTGCCGTCGTAGGTCTGGGCCTCCAGGTTGGAGGCGACGACGTTCGTCGGCACGGGCCGGAACCAGACCGGCGACAGCCCGCTGTCCAGGATGAGCGGACCGCTCTGGCCGACCATCGGCGGGTGGTTGATGTCAAAGAAGTTGGCCACCATCACATAGCCCGGGAGGTGCCGGCCGGCCGCGGTCACGCTCTCCACCGCCAGCTTCGGCGGGTGCAACCCGGGCGCCGAGGCGAAGGTGTAGGCGCCGTCGGTGGAGTACGCGCCGATGGGCGCGGCATGGGTGCGGGGCACGGCGAACTCGATCACCGCAAACGCGGCGACCACCGCCAGGATGCCGGTCAGCACTCGGCGACCGGTCCGCGCGTGCTTGACGTCGGCCTGGAAGCGCGGGATGAGCGTGAACGTGAGCACCGCGGCGGCGGCGCACAGCCCGGCGCCGATCAGGTACGCCAGCCGGAAGCCATCGGTCAGCGATTGCTCGACCGAGTGCTGGGAGCCGATGAGGTGGCTCGTGTACTGGGTGGCGATCGAGATGAGCACGGCCAGACCGAGGCCGCCGCCCACCTGGCGCGAGGTGTTGACCAGGCCGGAGGCGAGGCCCGCCTGGCCCTGCTCGGCGCTCTGGGTGGCCGCGATCGTCGATGGGACGATGGAGAAGCCGATGCCCAGCGCGGTGAGGACGCCGGGCAGGATCACGTACTGGACCGGGCTGCCGCTGGCGCCGATCCGGGCAAACAGCGCCATGCCGGCGGTCATCATGATCAGGCCGCCGCCCAGCACCGGTCGCACCCCGGCACGGCTCACCAGCTTTCCGGCGCGGGACGCGCAGGCGAAGATGGCGAGCGCCATCGGCAGGAACACCAGGCCGGTGTCCAGCGGCGTGAGGGCGAGCACCTGCTGCAGGTACAGCGAGCCGACGTACCACATGGGGAACAGCGCCGCGCTGAACAGGAGCACGATCAGGTTGATGACCCGCAGCGGCCGTGTGAACGCCTTGAGCGGGATGAGCGGGTCGCGGGCGAACCGCGCCTCCACCACCCAGAACAGGTTGAGCAGCACGGCGCCGAGCACCAGCGGGACGAGCGCCGATGCCGAGCCCCAGCCGTCGTTGCCCGCGGTGACGCCGCCGTAGGCCTCGATGAGCAGGCCGATGGTGAGGATCAGCGCTCCGGCGAGGTCGAAGGAGGTGCGCCGCTGGGCTCGCCGGTTGACGACCACCGAGCGCGCCACACCGGCGGCGGCCATGCCGATGGGCACGTTGATGAGCAGCACCCAGCGCCAGCTCAGCTCCTGGGTGATGACGCCGCCGAGCAGCGTGCCGGCGGCGCCGCCCGCGCCGTTCATCGCGCCCCACAGTCCGACCGCGCGATGCCGGGCCGGACCGGCCTCAAACGAGGCGGTGATGATGGCCAGCGACGAGGCCGCCATCAGCGCGCCGCCGAGACCCTGCAGACCGCGGGCGACGATGAGCACGCCGCTCGTCGGCGCCAGGCCGCCCAGCAGAGATGCCGTGGAGAAGACGAGCAGCGCCGCGACGAACGTCCGGCGCTGTCCCCAGAGGTCGCCGGCGCGCCCGGCGAGCATGAGGAAGCCGGCGAACACGATCGCGTAGGCGTCGACGACCCACTGCAGGTCAGCTGCCGAGAACTTCAGGCTCGACTGGATCGACGGCAGCGCCACGTTGACGATCGACAGGTCGAGGATGACCATGAACTGCGCCGCGCAGCAGACGGCCAGAAGGACGCCCTGGCGGGAGCCCCCGGATCTGGGCCTGCGTCCGGCGCGAGCCTGCCGGCGCGGGGTCTCGAGTGTCGTGCTCATCAGTTGGTGTGTGCGTCAGACCCAGCGGGCTCGCGCCGACGTCCAGGTCCCGGTCGCGAGTCGAGGGTGTTGGCAACGCGCGCGACCACCCTGGCCGGCGCTGGTACCGACCCGGTCAATAGCCGCCGCTTGAGGTCGACTTGACCGCGCTGCCGGACGGCGAGACGAGGTACCAGACGCCCCCGTCGGCCGCCATGCCCGCCCCGGATGTCACGCCGGCACCGGCGTGCGTGTAGAGCGGGTGCTTGTTGTACATGACCTGCACCTTGCCGTCGCTGCGCTTGAACGTCGACAGCAGCGACTGCTTCACCCCGGAGCCGGCGCTGGGCGTGCCCGTGGCCAGCAGCGGCGGCCACTGCGACGCGCAGGAGCCGGTGCACTTGCTCGAGCCCGCGGGATCGGCGGTCAGCAGGTACACCGCCTTCCCGGACGCGGTCGTCAGGACCGAGTTGTAGCCGGGCAGCTTGGACGCCTTGACGGTGACGGCGGATGACGAGGCGGCGGGGGCGGAGCCGGTCGACTTTCCGCCGCCGTTGGACCCGCCGCAGGCGGCGACGGAGAGGGCGGCAGCCGCGGAGAACAGGCCGATCGCGGCGGCTCGGCGGCCGCGGCACGCGAAATCAACAGGGAGGGAACGTGGGTTATTCATAGGGCGGGGGAACGAGGGCGCAGATCCGGCGGAGCGAAGCTAGCGGCCGACGGATCAACCTAACGTCAAACCAATGTAAAACCAACGTCAGTTAATGGACGTCAGTCTTTAAACCACTTCTCAGCAAGAAAGTAGCGGCTCCCCCGGCGGCCCGCCCGGCCGTGGTCAGGCCGATCCGCGCCCCGGTCATCGCGCAGACGACTGACGCCCGCGCATGTGCGTGCCGATCCGCCGGCAGGCCGGAGGCCCGGCCGGTTTTATCACTCCGGGCAGTCCGGCTGCCGCCGGGCTCCGGCTCGCGGCCGGGGCCCGACTCGCAGCCGGGCTCCGACTCGCAGCCAGGGCCCGGTTGGCGCCGGGCGGCGGCGCCCTTCGCCGCTCAGGCGACGTCGCGCAGCTTCTGCGCCTCGGCGAGCGACTGCAGCTTCTTCAGCGACTGGTTCTCGATCTGGCGGATCCGCTCGCGGGTGACGTTGAACGTCCGGCCGACCTCGTCCAGGGTCCGCGGATGCTCCCCGCCCAGCCCGTAGCGGAGCTCCAGAACGCGGCGCTCGCGGTAGCTGAGGTTCTCCAGCGCCTCGCGGAGCGCCTCCTTGGTGAGGATCTCGGCCGCGCGCTCGTACGGGGACTCGGCCCGCTCGTCGGCGATGAACTGGCCGAACTCGGACTCCTCCTCGTCACCCACCGGCTTCTCCAGGGAGACCGGCGCCTGGGCGGAGCGCTTGATCGACTCCACCTCCTCAGGCTCGATGCCGGTGACCTCGGCGATCTCCTCGGCGGTCGGCTCGCGACCCAGTTCGGTCACCAGCTTGCGCTCGGCACGACCGATCTTGTTGAGCTTCTCCACCACGTGCACGGGGATGCGGATCGTGCGCGCCTTGTCGGCGAGCGCCCGCGCGATTGCCTGGCGGATCCACCACGTCGCGTACGTGGAGAACTTGAATCCCTTGCGGTAGTCGAACTTCTCGGCCGCGCGCACCAATCCGAGCGTCCCCTCCTGGATGAGGTCAAGGAAGGGCAGGCCCTGATTGCGGTAGTTCTTCGCGATCGAGACGACGAGACGGAGGTTGGACTCCACCATCTTCTGCTTGGCGTCCAGGTCCCCGCGCTCGATCCGCTTGGCCAGGTCGACCTCCTCCTGGGCGGTGAGCAGGCGCACCTTGCCAATGTCCTTGAGGAACAGCTGCAGCGAGTCGGTCGTCATGTCCGGCTTCAGGTCCAGCGCCGTCTTCGCCTTGCGGCGGCCCCGCTTGTCCGGCGCGCGCTCAACCTCGGCCGCGGCCAGCGCCGGGTCGACCTCCTCAACGAGCTCAATCTCTGCGCGTTCCAGGAAGCTGTGGAGCTCTTCTACGTCGGCCTCGTCAAGGTCGAGCTCTGAGATAGCGCCGGCGATCTCCGAGTAGGTGAGGACGCCGAGCTGCTGGCCGCGATTGACGAGGCCCTTGATCTCTTCGAGTTCCTGCAGTTCCGCTACTGACATCTGATTCCGTTTCCGTCGTTGGCGGCTCCACGCCGGCGGTGCCGTCCCTCAGTACAAATGATGCCGTCGCACGCCCTTCTTAGAGCGCACGACCGCTACTCAAACATACGCAACCGACTATAGTCACTATATTTTGTGAAGTCAATCTGCTGGAGCCCGTGCGGGCTCATGTCAAGGGGCCACGGGGCGGTGGCAGCGGCCTTGATCTTGAGGTCTATTACGTAGAACGGGCTGTCGCGTTTCAACTTAGCTCGAAAAATCTGCGATCGAGCGAATTTTCTGGTCCGGGGGCGTCACCGGGCCGCCTCTGGCCCCGGCTTGAGGCACCATCGCGCCGGGTACGCGATCATTGGACACGATGAGCCCGCAGCGCAAATCCGGAGTCATCGCCTCGTTGCCGAGGACGCGCCCGCACCGGCGCAGCGACAAGCGCGCCCAGTCCCCGGGCACCGACGACGCAGCGTCGCCGACCGGCGCGTCAGCTGACGGAGCCGACGGAGCGTCGCCAGGGCCCGCGCCGAGCCGCGCGGCTGCCAGGAAAAATGCGACCCCGCCGAGGCCGAAGGCCGCTCCGGCGAAGGCGAAAGCCGCACCGGCCAGGCCAAAGGCCGCTCCGGCGGAGGCGAAGGCCGCTCCGGCGAAGGCGAAGGCCGCTCCGGAGAAGGCGAAAGCCGCTCCGGCGAGGGCGAAGGCCGCTCCGGCCAAGCCAAAGGCCGCCACAGCCAAGCCGAAGGCCGCCACGCCCTCCCGCCCCACGGCCGGGCGCCCGGCGGCCACCCGCCCCTCTCCCCCGCCGCCCACCGACGGCCGGCCGAACCCGGGCGCGCTGGAGACAGCCGTCCAGGCCGCTGCGGAGCTGGCCGAGATCGGCCTGCACGCCGGAGCCCGCGCCCTGCGCCGCACGCTCTCGCGGCTGCCGAAGCCCTGACACCGCCCCGCCGGCGACCGTGACGCGAATCTAAGCCCCTCGGCGCGGCATTAGATGACACACGTCCGGGCGGGATACCGCGGCCGGATGCGGCCACTCGGCGCCCGTGGCTGAACATAACCGCGACTTCTTGTATATTGCCGCGCCACCAGCCGAACGGATCCTCCTCAGGGAGGCTCCGGCGGGGGACCCACTTGCGGATCTCCTGACCCGCTGGGGCGAATCGGTCCCGTAAAGGACCGTAGCGCCGAGAAATCTCGGCGCGAGCCCGTCAGCTCACCCCGTAGGCACGGAACCAAAACAGGATGGTCAGCGTGACACGGAGTCGCCGTCGCAGTGCCTATGTCGTATGCGCCATGGCGTGCGGAGCCCTTGCTCTGCCGGCCACCGGCTGGGCGTCCCCCGGAGGCGGAGTCGGCTTCGGCTCAGGGGGATCCGGCATAGGCTCCGGAAATGGCTCCTCCACCACAACCCACGAGACGCCCGCCGTCCAGTCCGGCAACGTCAGCGTCAGCGTCAGCGGTAACGGGGTCACGCTTCAGACCGACGCCTCGGCGATGCTCCGCCGCAACGCCACCTTCTCCGGCACCGCGCCGAGCCGGTTCGCCGGCGACACAGTGGTGATCCAGCGCTCCGGGCATGAGACCCACTGGCGCTGGGTGTCGACCGTGTCGGCGCCGATCCAGTCCGACGGCTCCTTCGCCGCCGTGTGGCACGCCAACCACATCGGCCGCTTCAGCATCCGGGCCCTCATCGCCAGCGGCACCGTGGCCCAGAGCGCCAACGCGACGCCGTCGCTGACCGTCACCGTCTACCGCCCGTCGCTGGCCACGCAGTACGGGCCCGGCTTCTACGGCCACCGGACCGCCTGCGGAGTCCGGCTGCGCAAGTCGACGATCGGCGTCGCCAACCGAACGCTGCCGTGCGGCACCGATGTCGCCGTCTACTTCCGCGGGCGCACGATGACCGTGCCGGTGATCGACCGCGGCCCGTACGCCAACCACGCCGACTGGGACCTCACCACCGCCACCGGTCGCGCGCTGGGGATCACGGGCAGCGCCAAGATCGGCGCCGTCTCGCTGCCCATCCGCTGACGGCGAACTGGGCGGCCCGGCTCGCTGCCGGTCCCTGACGGCGGCCCGGCTCAGCCGGTCTCAGGCGGCTCACCGTCGCCGCGGAACACCCGCACGCCGCTCGCAGCGGCGGCGAAGCGCCCCTCCTCGGCGGCGTCGATGAGCTCGGCGGCGGTCCGACCGTCCTCTCCGAGCACGGCCACCCCAACGCTCGCGCTGAGCGGGGCGCCATGCCAGCTGTCGACCCTCCTCACCGCCTCGGCGATCCGCTCCCCCAGCGCCCGCGCCCCGGGACGTCCCGTCCCGGTCGCGATCACCCAGGCGCGCGAGTCTGACTCGCACACCAGGATGTCCTGATGGCGCATGACGCTCCGGACGGCCGCGGCGAACCCGTTCAGGGTCTCTCGCGCGCGGGACGGCGTCTGGGCGGCGACAACGCGCTCGGCGTCCTCAAACTCAACCACCAGCAGCGACAGCGGGGAGCCGAACGACCGCCGGATCTCCTCCTCCAAGGCTTCCACCCACAGCGGCTCGGCCGCGCCGGGCCGGCCGTGGCCGGCATCATCCGGCCACACCGCCGCGCGCTCACCGTCAACGGGCGACACTGCGGCGGAGGGCGGCACGGCGGCGGAGGGCGGCACGGCGGCCGGGGCCACAACGGCAAGCGGCGGCGCCCCGGCCGCTGACGACGGCGGCGAGAACGGGGCCGCGGCGGCCCCGGGCCTCTGCCCCGGCGCGTCATGCAGCGGCCCCACCGCTGACCGCGCAGCCGGTTGGATCCGGGCCGCACCGGCGCTCCGCTCAAGCCCGGCGGTACGCAGCACCTCGCCGACGAGCGTCAGCCGCTCGCTGAGCTCCGACACCAGGTCCGGATCCGGGCGGCGCAGCTCCTCGCGCAGCGCCGCCCAGACGACGGCCACCAGGGCGTCGACGACCCGCGAGGTGTCCGCCGCCGTGGCCGCGCCGGCCAGCTCGCCGACCCGGGCGGCCAGGGGCCGCAGGGCGCCGCCCGGCTCCAACCGGCGCAGATCGACGTCGCTGGCGAGCGCGCGCACGGTGGCGCCGCAGACCCGGGGGCCCTCCTGCGCCACCTCGGCGCCGACGATGGCCGCGGCCTGCTCCAGCGGAGCCTGCTCCAGCAGCGCCAGCAGCCAGCCCTTCGTCAGCTCCTCGGTCCGGGAGAGCAGCGAATCGATGGGCGCATCGGCGACCGGCCTAGCCCGCCGCCGACGGGGTGGCACCGGCGGCATGCGGCGTCTTGTATCACGCGTGCCAGTCGGCTCCGCCGGCGTTATCCGGAATATGCTGGAAACGAGCGTGTCCACCCCGTTGATCACAGTCGCCGAGGCGCGCGAGCGCGTGCTCGGCTCGCTGAGCCCCCTCCCGTCGGAGACCGTGGCCGTGGCCGACGCCCTTGACCGCGTGCTCGCCGCCGAGGTTCGCGCCGCCGGGAACGTCCCGCCCTTCCCGTGCTCGGCGATGGACGGATATGCCGTGCTCGCCGGGCCGGCCGGCCGGACGCTCATGATCGTCGGCGAATCCCGGGCCGGCACTCCCGCCGGCGTGGCCGTGTCCGACGGACAGGCGATCCGGATCTCGACCGGAGCCGCCATCCCGGAGGGGGCGACGGCGGTCATCCCCCAGGAGAACGTCGAGACGCTCCCGGATAACAGCATCCGCACCGCCGCGGACACGACCGCCGGCGACCACGTGCGTGGAGCCGGCGAGGACATGCGGGACCAGGCGACGATCCTGTCCGCCGGAACGCCCCTCAATCCCTTTGCCCTCGCCGCCGCTGTCTCTGCCGGGGTGGCCGAGGTCACCGTGGCCAGGCGCCCCAGAGCCGCCGTCCTGTGCACCGGGGATGAGCTGCGCGCTCCGGGCCAGCCCCTGGGACCGGGACAGATCCACAACTCCAACGGCCCCATGCTCAGCGGGATGGCGGCCCACGCCGGCGCCGTCGTCCGCCCCATGCAGCAGCTGGCCGACGACCGCGCCGCCACCGAGCACGGCATCGCCGCCGCCCTGGCCGAGTGCGACGTCGTGCTCATCTCCGGCGGTGTCTCGGTCGGCCCCCATGATCACGTCAAACCGGCGCTGAGCGCGCTCGGCGTCGAGGAGGTGTTCTGGAGCGTCTCCCTTCAGCCGGGCAAGCCGACGTGGTTTGGCACCGCGTCCGGCGGCCGTCTCGTCTTCGGCCTCCCCGGCAACCCCGTCTCGTCGGCGGTCACCTTCTCGCTGTTCGTCGCCCCGGCGTTCGCTGCGCTCCAGGGCGCGCCGGCCCCCCGCCCGCCCCAGCGGACAGCTGTCCTGGCCACCGAGGTCCGGCGTAACCCCCGCCGCGAGCAGGCGGTCCGGGTTCGCCTCCATGAGACCGACGGCGCCACCCTCGCCCACCCCACCGGGCCCCAGGGCTCGCACATCCTCACCTCCCTGCTGGCCGCCGATGCGCTGGCCATGATCCCGGCGGGCGACGGCCGGCTGGAGGCGGGAGCGATGGTGCAGCTGAACGCGCTGGCGGCGTAACCGATCCCTCGGCGCCACCCGTCCACGACCGTTCCGCGGCGGCGGCCGTCCGCAGCGGCCCCAAACTGGGTAACAATCAGCGCGGTGTACGCGCTGTTTGTCATCCTGGCCGCCCTCGTCTCCGGGGGGGTGGCCCTCATGCGCCGCCGGCGACGCCGGCACCGCGAGCTCCCGGCGCACGCCGTCATCGTCTCCCCGCGCAAGTCAACCGTCATCCAGCGTGACGGTGCTGTGCGCTCGGTGCAGTCGGCGAAGCTGACGCTCGACGCCGACGACCTGGAGCGGCTGTGGACGCCGGCCAACCTGGAGAACCTGGCGCGGACGTACTGGCGCTTTCTGTCGCGGGTCACCCTGCGGCTGATCCGGGTCATCTACACCGCCGACAGCCGGTCAGCGGTGCTGATCGCGCGCCCGTTCACGCTGCTGCGCTTCGACGCTCCGGAATACACGATCGAGGAGGACCACGGCGCGGTGCGGTGGCGCATCCGCGACGGGCTGCTCGTGGCCCGCACCGGCCGCGGCTGCGGCTACCTGGCTCTCGACGTCCGGCGTGAGCCCCCGCGGGGTGGGCGGGGAGCCGATTCCCGCGAGGACCTCCTCATTGAGGTGGAGGTGGCCAACTTCTATCCGTCGATCGCCGTCGGCTTCAGCATGCCCGTCTACGAGATGACGCAGTCCGCGGTCCATGTCATGGTGACCCACGCCTTCCTGCGATCGCTGGCCAAGCTCGATCTCGCCCGGTCCAAGGTGGGCGTCCTCGCCGGCCCGCCGCCGTTCGCCAGCGACGGCGACGCTGACGGTCAGCCGTAGTTGGTGATGCCCATCGCGCGCATCTTCGCCCGGTCGTGGCGGGCGAAGACCCGCCGCACGGTGCCGGAGCGCGAGCGCATGACCAGCGACTCCGTGCTCGCCCCGCGCTCGCCCTGATAGCGCACGCCCTGGAGGACGTCGCCGTCGGTGACCCCGGTGGCCGAGAAGAAGGCGTCGTCACCGGACACCAGGTCGTCGCAGGTGAGCACGCGCTTGAGGTCGTAGCCGGCCGAGACCGCCGCGTCGCGCTCCTCGTCGTTGCGCGGCCACAGGCGGCCGAGAAGCTGGCCGCCGATGCACTTGATCGCCGCCGCCGAAATCACGCCCTCCGGGGTCCCACCGATCCCCCACAGCAGATCGACGGGCGAGTTGTCGGTGACGGCCAGCAGCGAGGCCGAGACGTCGCCATCGGTGATGAGGCGCACGCGGGCGCCCGCCTCCCGGACCTGCCGCATCGCGTCGTGGTGACGCTCACGGTCGAGCATCACCACCATGACGTCGCGGATGTCGCGGTTCTTGCGCTCGGCGATGAGGGCCAGCGTGTCGGCCAGCGGGCGGTCGAGATCGAGCAGGTCGGCGATGTCCGGCCCCCCGGCGATCTTCTCCATGTACACGCACGGGCCCGGATCGAACATCGTCCCCCGCTCGGAGAGGGCGATGACGGCCAGCGCGCTCGGCATGCCGAGCGCTGTCAGCCGCGTCCCCTCCAGCGGATCGACGGCGATGTCGACCTGCGGCGGCGAGCCGTCGCCGATGTGCTCGCCGTTGTAGAGCATCGGCGCCTCGTCCTTCTCGCCCTCGCCGATGACGACGACGCCGTCCATCGAGACCGAGTCCAGCACGTAGCGCATCGCATCGACCGCGGCCTGGTCGGCGCCCTCCTTGTCGCCGCGGCCCACCATGCGCGCAGCGGCCAGCGCCGCCGCCTCGGTGACGCGGACGAGCTCAAGCGCGAGGTTGCGGTCGACTCTGCCTCTGGATGGTGTTGGGCTCATAGCGTTCCGGGCGGCTTGCGGCGGCCGACGCTCTGCTGCGAGCGCCACACCGCGCCGGTGAGGATAAGCAGGTCACCGGCGAGAGCGACGAACCAGCCGGTGGTGACGCTGATCTCGTCCGGCGGCGTTCCCGGATGGTCGACGACGCCAATGAACACGGTCATGATCAGCGACACGATGGCAACCACGGCGGTCAGCTCGCCGCGCGGCCATGAGAGCGCGTGCCCGCGCACGATGATGTAGGCGAGCACCAGCGGGGCGACCGCGGCGACGAGGAACAGGAACCGCAGCGCCGACAGCGCCGCCCACCCGGTGCAGGTTGAGTTCGGACCGCGGCAGCCGCCGAGGATCGCGTTGCGGTTGCCGAGCGCGTACCAGCTGAGAAACAGCGAGATCCCCAGCAGCACGCCGCCGACGACCGCCACCACCTCCCCGCGGTCGAGCTCCTTGAAGTGCATCGCCGCAGGAGCCTAACCGTTTTGCCCAATTTGGACGCCACCAAGGCTGCCGCAGAACCCGGGCGGCTGCACCCGGCGACCGCCCAGCGGTGGACGGGCTCGGTGCCGCGAACGCGAAAAACGGCAGCAGCGAAGACGGGGTTCGCTGGGGGGGCGGGATGCGGGCGAGATCCCGCCCGGGAGCATCACATGCGTTCGAAATCCGGATCCGGGGTGACGATCTCGAACACACCCGCTGCCATACGCCACTCACAGACGAAATCAGAAGGCACGATCCGAATTTCGCACAAACCGGGGGTGCTCCAGCCCGCCTCGCCCGGGCACCCCATCATCGCCGTCGTCAACCCAGACCCCGCCGGCACCGACTCACGGCAGGCAACCCCCTGACCGACGGCGCGCGGGGCGGCCCTCACCGCCGCCGTCGAGCCCGTCCTGCCCCACCCCGGGTTGCACCGACCGCCGAGGTAGGCTCGAGTTTCGCGACAGGCTCCACCAGATCCGTTTCCCGTCAACTCCGCAAGATCGTGTTTGAGGAATCTGCCTGGATGCCACAATGAGACTCATGGACGGCTCGCCGGCAGCCACGGTCGCGCCGGACGACGCGCAGACCGTGGCCGCACTGGAGGACGCCCGGGAGCGGACGCTCGCGCTTGTCGCCCCCTTCTGCGAAGCGGACCTGGAACGCGTCCATTCGCCGCTGATGAGCCCGCTGGTGTGGGATCTCGGCCACATCGCCGCGTTCGAGGACCTGTGGCTGGTGCACCGCTACGGTGGCCGCCCGCTCCTGCGCGAGGAACTTGCCGATGTCTACGACGCGTTTGAGACCCCGCGCGCCGGCCGGGGTGATCTGCCGTTTCTGCCCTGCACCGAGGCGGTGCAGTACCTGGAGCAGGTGCACGCCCGCGCCCGCGACGTGATCGCCGAGCGCGGCGTCGGCGATGGGATGGTCGCCGAGCTGGTGCTGCGCCACGAGCACCAGCACAACGAGACGATGCTCCAGACGATCCAGCTGGCCGAGCTGGAGGGGCTGGACGCGCCCGGCCGGCCGGGCCTCGCGCCGGTGGCCGCCGGCGGACACACCGGGCTGGAGATGGTGCACGTCCCCGCCGGGCCGTGCACGCTGGGCGCGCCCGCCTCCGGCTTCGCCTACGACAACGAGCGGCCCCGCCACCGCACCGACGTGCGCGCGTACCTCATCGGCCGCACTCCGATCACCAACGCGTCGTATCTGACCTTCGTCGAGGGCGGCGGCTACGAGCGCCGCGAGTGGTGGTCAAACGAGGGCTGGTCCTGGAAGGAGGACTACGACATCACCAGACCACAGAGCTGGACGCCGGACCTCCAGGGCGAGTGGCGCCTCTCCGGAGTGGAGCCGCTGGACCCGGACCGGCCCGTCGTTCACGTCTCCTGGTTCGAGGCCGACGCCTTCGCCCGAGCGCACGGCGCGCGCCTTCCCACCGAAGCTGAGTGGGAGAAGGCGGCGACCTGGGATCAGGAGCAGCAGGCAGCCCGCCCGCTGCCGTGGGGCTCAGACGCGGCGACGCCCGGCGTGCACGCCAACGTCGATGTCGTCGCCGGCGGTCCCGCGGTCGCCGGCAGCCACCCGGCCGGTGCTTCGCCATGCGGCTGCCTGGGCATGATCGGCGACGTGTGGGAGTGGACCGCCTCGGACTTCACCGGCTACCCCGGCTTCTCGGCCTTCCCGTATCCGGAGTACTCCGAGGTGTTCTTCGGAGGCGAGTACAAGGTGCTGCGGGGCGGGTCGTGGGCGACCCGCTCCCGGGTGGCCACCCCCACCTTCCGCAACTGGGATTACCCCCAGCGCCGCCAGATCTTCGCCGGCTTCCGGATCGCGCGCGACCTGTGACCTCATTCTCCGACAGCGCCGTGCAGGTTGACTCCTGGCTGTCTGAGGATGAGGAGCGCTCGCTGGCCAACGACGTGCTCGACGGTCTCACCAAGCCGTTCAAGGAGCTCGCACCCAAGCACTTCTACGACGCCCGCGGATCGGAGCTGTTTGAGCAGATCTGCGAGCTGGAGGAGTACTACCCCACGCGCACCGAGCTCGCCATCCTGCGCGACAGCGCCACCGAGATCGTCGACGCGACGGCGGCCGGGGAGCTGGTCGAGCTCGGCGCCGGCGCCTCTGACAAAGCCAGGGTGCTGCTCGACGCCATGCGCGCCGCCGGCACGTTGCGCCGGTACGTGCCGCTTGACGTCTCCCAGTACGTCGTTGAGGAGGCGGCCCGGACGCTGATCGAGGACTACGAGGGGCTGGCCGTCCACGGGGTGGTCGGCGACTTTGAGCGCCACCTTGAGCACGTCCCGCCGGCGGACGGCGCCTCGCGCATCGTCGCGCTGCTCGGCGGCACGATCGGCAACTTCCCGCCGGGGACGCGGCGCGCCGTCCTGGGCAAGATCGGCGGCCTGCTGGGGCGCGACGACCGGCTCCTGCTCGGCACCGACCTGGTCAAGGACCCGCACGTGATCGAGGCGGCCTACAACGACGCAGAGGGCGTGACCGCCGAGTTCAACCGCAACCTCCTGCACGTGCTCAACCGCGAGCTCGACGCCGACTTTGCCCCGGAGAGCTTTGACCACGTCGCCTTCTATGACCGCCGCAACGAGTGGCTGGAGATGCGCCTGCGCGCCACCCGCGCGTGCTCGGTGCTGATCGGCGACCTTGACCTGCGCGTTGAGTTCGCCGCCGGCGAGGAGCTGCGCACCGAGATCAGCGCCAAGTTCACCCGCGAGCGCCTGGAGTCGGACCTGGAGGCGGCGGGACTTGAGCTTGACCGCTGGTTCACCGACTCAGAGCAGCAGTTCGGCGTCTCCCTGGCCCGGCGCGCGACCGGGTCGACCGGATAGGTTGTGCCCATGAAGATCGCCGGCAGCGGAGCCCTGGTCGCCGGAGGCGCCTCGGGTCTGGGCGAGGCCACGGCGCGCCGCCTGCACGACGAGGGCGCGCGCGTCGTCATCGTCGACCGCAACGCCGAGCTCGGCGAGAAACTGGCGGCGGCCCTCGGCGAGCGCGCGACGTTCGTCGCTGCCGACGTCACCGATCCGGACGCCGTGCAGCGCGCGGTCGATGCCACCGCCGACCTGCGCATCTCGGTCTGCTGCGCCGGAATCGGCTGGGGCGAGCGCGTGGCCGGGCGTCGCGGGGCGCACGACCTCGCCGCCTTTCAGAAGGTCATCTCCGTCAACCTGATCGGCACGTTCAACGTCCTGCGGCTGGCGGCGGCGGCGATGCTCGGCAACGTGCCGGGCGAGTCCGGGGAGCGCGGCGTGTGCATCAACACCGCCTCCATCGCCGCGTTCGACGGCCAGATCGGCCAGGTCGCCTACGCGGCGTCGAAGGGCGGTATCGCCGGCATGACGCTTCCGGCCGCCCGGGACCTTGCGGTGGCCGGCATCCGCGTCTGCACGATCGCCCCGGGCACGTTCGAGACGCCGCTGCTCGGCAGCCTCTCCGAGGAGACCCGCACCGCGCTCGGCCAGGCGGTGCCGTTCCCCTCGCGGCTCGGTCAGCCCTCGGAGTTCGCGGCGCTCGCCGCCCACATCGTCGAAAACCAGATGCTCAACGGCGAGGTCATCCGGCTCGACGGCGCGCTGCGCATGCCGCCGCGCTGACGCTCCGGCCCTGCGCGGCGGAGTGAGAACGCCGGACGACGAAGGCGCCACGGGATGCCGGCGGATTGTCATACCGGAGCACACCTCGCCTTCCCCGGGGAGGTGTGGCCCAGACGTGAGTCCATGCTGTCACCCCGGAGCACACCTCCTGCGCGAGAGCGAGGTGTGTCCCAGATCGACAGTGAACGGCAGCACCCCGCCGGGGCTCCCCGTCATCGCTATTTCAGGACAGCCGCTCGATCAGCATCGCCTGCCCCATCCCGCCGGCGACGCACATCGACTCAATCCCCCAGCGACCGTTCTTCGCCCGCAGGCCGTTGATGAGCGTGGTCATGATCCGGGCGCCGGTCATGCCGAAGGGGTGGCCGAGCGCGATCGCTCCGCCGAACGGGTTGAGCTGCTCGTCGTCGATCCCCAGGTCCTCCTTGCACGGGACGATCTGGGCGGCGAACGCCTCGTTGATCTCGACGATGTCGATGTCCTCGATCGTCTTGCCCGTCTGCTCCAGCAGCGCCTTGATCGCCGGGATCGGTCCCAGGCCCATGATCTCCGGCCGGATGGCGGCGACGGTTGAGGCGACGATGCGCGCCATCGGCTCCAGTCCGAGGCGCGACGCCTTCTCCTCCGACATGACGAGCACGGCGGCGGCACCGTCGTTCAGCGGGCAGGCGTTGCCGGCCGTGACCGTCCCGTCCGGCCTGAACGCGGGCTTGAGCTTGCCCAGCACCTCCATCGTCGTGCCCGGTCGCGGCCCGTCATCACGGGAGACGACCGTCTCCGGCACCTCCACCTCGTTGCCGTCCGCGTCTGTCTCGGTGTGCGCGGGCACGGTGACCGGCACGATCTCGGCGTCGAAGTGGCCGGAGTCACGGGCGTCGACGGCGCGGTTCTGGGAGACGACCGCCCACTCGTCCTGCTGCTCCCGGGAGACGTGACAGCGCTCGGCGACGTTCTCGGCGGTCATCCCCATCGGGATGTAGACGTCGTAGAGCGAGCCCTCGGAGCCGTTGAGCTTGGGGTTCTTGGCCTCCTCCATCATCCCCGCGCCCAGCCCCGCGCGTGAGACCGCCTCGACGCCGGCGGCGATGTACTGATCGCCTTCCCCGGCCCGGATGGCGTGGGCGGCCATTCTGATCGTCATGAGCGACGAGGCGCAGAAGCGGTTGACCGTGCACGCCGGGACATGGTGGTCCAGGCCGGAGAGGAGCGCCGCATTGCGCCCCACGTTGTAGCCCTGCTCCCCCACCCCGGAGGCGGCGCCCATCAGCACGTCGTTGGTCTGCGCGAAGTCGACCGACGGATTGCGCTCGATGAGCGTGCGGATCGGCAGCGCGGCCAGCTCGTCGGCGCGCACCGACCGCAGCGAGCCCTTCCCGGCGCGGCCGATCGGCGTGCGGATGGCGTCGACAATCACGGCTTCAGGCATCGGTTCTTCAGTTCTCCTTGATGGGTTGGCGAAGTCGGCCGGTCACAGGCCGAGGCCGCGAACGCCCTTCTCGCCCCAGCCGAGGTGGTGGGCGAGCTCATGGCGCACGGTGCGCGTCACCTGAGCCTTGAGCAGCTCAGGGTCATGGCCGAAGTCGCGCATCAGCGTGTCGCGGAAGATCACGATCCGGTCATGGAAGAAGTCGCGGGCGACGGTGTCGCCCTGGTAGAGCCCGTAGGCGCGATGCTCACGCCCGCCGTCGGAGATGACGATGGCGACGTGCTCCAGCGCCCGGTGAAACTCCAGCGGGAGCTCGTCGACGGCCGCCCGCACGACGGCGCGGAACTCGTCGTCCCCGCTGGCCTCAGTGTCATCACCCTCGTCGGCCGGCTCCGGTCCCTCGCCTGCCCCGTAGCCGGCGGCCGCCAGGCGCTCGGCGCGCTGCACGATTGCCTCAAATTCCTCCTCGGACTCCGGCTCGCGCCAGCCGGCGAGGTGGACGAGGGCCAGGACGACGGCACCGCCGATGATCGCCGCCCCGGCGGCGAACACGGCCAGGCCCTGGATGACGCGCACCGCCGGCGATCCGCTGAAGCCGGTGATGACGCTGACCGCCCCCAGGCCGATGGTGAGCGCGCCCACGGCGGCGACGAGCACGCGGCGGATCGTCGGCGGCTGGGGAGGCGGGCTCGTCACCCAGCCTCACCTCATCGTCCGGGCGATCACGAGTCGTTGGATCTCGTTGGTCCCCTCGTAGATCTGGGTGATCTTGGCGTCGCGCATCATCCGCTCCACCGGGTACTCCTTGACGTAGCCGTAGCCGCCCAGGACCTGCACCGCCTCGACGGTGACCTTCATGGCGGTGTCCGAGCAGAACAGCTTCGCCATCGCCGAGTACTTGCCGATGTCGGCGTCGCCCCTATCGATCTTCGCGCACGCCTGGTAGAGCAGTTCGCGGGCGGCGGCGCACTGGGTCTCCATGTCGGCGAGCTTGAACTGGATCGCCTGGAAGGAGTTGATCGGCTTGCCGAACTGGCGGCGCTCAGCGGCATAGGCGGCGGCGTAGTCGGTCGCGCCCTGGGCGATGCCCAGCGCCTGGGCGGCGACCCCCAGCCGGGAGCGGTCCAGCGTCCCCATCGCCACCCGGAATCCGCGGTTGACCTCGCCGATGACGTTCTCCTGCGGAACCCGGACCCCGTCGAAGATCGGCTGCCCGGTCGGTGAGCCGCGAATCCCCAGCTTGTGCTCAAGCTTGCCGACGCTGAACCCCGGGCGGTCGGCCTCCACGACGAACGCCGTGATGCCCCGGGAGTGTCCGGCGGAGCGGTCGGTCACGGCGAACACGACGTAGAAGTCGGCGATGCCCAGGTTGGTGATCCAGTTCTTGGTGCCGGTGATGACCCACTCGTCGCCGTCGCGCTCGGCGCGCGTGATCATGCCGCCGGGGTCAGAGCCGGCCTCCGGCTCGGACAGGGCGAACGCCGGCGACCACTCGCCGGACGCGCACCGCGGCAGGAACCGCTCCTTGAGCTCGTCGGAGCCGAACAGCTTGATCGGCAGCGTCCCCAGCTCCTGGATCATGAGGATGAGTGCCGTCGAGGCGCACGCCTTGGCGATCTCCTCGACCGCCATGTTGAGCATCAGCGTGCCCGTGCCGGTGCCGCCGTGCTCGGTCTCAAACGGCAGGCCGAGAATGTCCTGGTCGGCCAGGAGCTTGCGCAGGTCGTGCGGGTAGGCGGCCCGCTCGTCGATCTCGGCGGCCCGGGGCGCGATGCGCTGCTGGGCGATCTCGCGGATCGTGTCGCGGAAGTCCAGGTGCTCCTGCGGGATCGTGTACAGCTCAGACAGCGCCGACATGCACTGTTGATCCTACGTCACCGGCGCGCCCGGCGGCGCGCGCCGGGCGTCCCGGTTACGCCCGCCGGTCAGGCGCGCCCGCGCACCCGCGGCGGCCGCCCGGCACGCCGGAGGCGCCCGGGCCTACAGCCCGGCCGGATGGCGGACGATGTAGTTGCCGCCGTCGTTGAGATTCGCCGTGGCGTTGGCCGGGGTCAGCCACCGGGGACCGGTGCCGCCCGGCGTGATCGGCCCGTAGTGGGCGGTGTCGAACGCCAGCCCGGCGATGACGACGAACGCGTGTCCGGCGTCGGCGTAGACGGTGATCCATTTGCCGGGTCCGGCCTGGCCGTAGGACTCAAGCTGGGTGGAGTCCTCCGGCGCCGACAGCAGGTTGCCCCCGTGCAGCGCGTAGCTGACCGCGCCGGAGCAGTCATACCCGGAGTCGTTGAAGCTCCCGTGGCCGCCGCCGTAGATGTAGGGCGTGTGGATGATCTGGTTGGCGGCGGCGATGACCTGCTGGACGATCTGGGGCGCGCCCGCCGGAGCGGTGACGGTGCCGTCCGGGTTGAGCGTCGCCTGCGCCGCGGCCGGCGAGGCGGTGCTCGTCATCGCCTTGGCCACCGTCTCGCGCAGGATGCGGGAGTCCTGGTAGGTGACGACGCCGTTGGCCTTGAGGCTGTTGGCCTGCTGGAAGGAGACCGTGCTCGCCTTCGTCGCCGGGCCGAAGTCACCGTCGACGGTGGTGGGGTAGCCGGCGATCGTCAGATAGCTCTGCAGCACCCGCACGTCATGGCCCCGCATCCCCTGGTGCAGCATGCGCTCGCCGAGGTGCTGAGAGCCGCCGTCCGGCTTGACCGGAGCCAGGACGGGATCGGTGACGGTGGCCGGATCGGCCGTTGTCGCCGCCTGCCGGGTGGTGGCCTTCGTCCGCACCTTGACCTTGACCTTGTGCCCGGCCGCGATGGCAATCCCGCCGCTGCCCGGTGCCGCGTCCGTCGTGGCGGAGTCAAGCGCGTCGACGGCCTCCAGTTGGCTGGCCACCGCCGCGGTGACGACGCCGTTGACCGGGAGGCGATAGCGGCGCTGGAAGTTCTTGACGCTCCGCGCCGTGCTGGCGCCGAACACCCCGTTGCGCGCCGTCTGGATCCCCGCCCGGTTGAGGTCGACCTGCAGTGTCCGCACATCGCCTCCGCTCATCCCCTGTCGAAGGACCCGGCTTCCCAGTGCTTGATTGGTGGCGGCGAGCGCCGGGGAGACCTGAACGGCGGAGGCGGCGGCTGCGACCGTCAGGACCCCGGCAACGCGGGCGACGGCGCGGACACGAAGTTCGAGCAACAGATAACCCTTCTCTTTCGGACGCCTTCGGGGTTAGCTGACGGGCTCGCGCTGAAAGAGTCGCGCTACGCCGGACATCCGGCGATTCGCCCCAAGGGGCCCGCGGCGGGCCCCAATCGGGTTCCCCGATCACCTCAAGCGACGTGCGCCAGGGGTGATTCGGCTGGGTGCTTATTTTCGGCTCGGCAGACTACACGACCTGCAAGATGCCTGTCACGTGCCATCGACGATTGTCGCCAAGAAGGAGAATCACGGCCGTAGTTGATCTGCGCGGGCGTACTAGGCTGCAATGGCTGTGGCTGAGGACTACACCCCGCACCAGGTCTCAGACCTCCTTGCGCAGGGCTCGGTTCAGCTGATCGACGTCCGCGAGCGCCACGAGCATGAGGCCGGCCGCATCCGCGGCGGGCGGCTGATCGAGCTGAGCTCGCTCGGCGCCGAGGCGAACTCGATCGACCCCGCGCGGCCGGTCGTCTTCTACTGCCGCAGCGGCGGGCGTTCGGCGATGGCGACCCAGCTGTTCGCCCAGGCCGGCTACGAAGCCCACAACATGAGCGGCGGGCTGATGGCGTGGGCGAATGCCGGGCTGCCGATGGAACCTGACGGCGCCTACGTCGCCGAGCACTGAGGGCTCAGGCGACCGTCCAGGTATCGCCGCCGACCAGCAGCTCTGAGAGCTGGGCCTCGCTGGCCGGTTCCGCGGCGCCGCGGTGGCGATAGACCGGGCGCTGCACCGAGCGGAAGATGCCGATCGGCGTCGGCGCGCTCGGCGTCTCGGCCAGCTTGGCCAGCGACAGCGCCGGGCCGGGATCCTCGCGCTGGGGGTCATGCACGAGCAGCGCGTCCTCACCGACCTCATCTGTGTCGACGAGCGTCAGACAGCCATCCGGTCCCCGGGCGACGCCGCGCTCGCCGCGGGGGCCAAAGCGGATCGGCTCGCCGGCGCGCAGGCGGATCTGGTGGGCGTCCTTGACCTCCTTGTCGGTGAGCGCCGCGAACGCGCCGTCGTTAAAGACGGGGCAGTTCTGGTAGATCTCGACCAGCGCCGCGCCGGGATGCGCGGCAGCCGCGCGCAGGACCTCGGTGAGGTGCTGGCGGTCGCGGTCGATTGTGCGGGCCACAAACGTCGCCTCGGCGCCGAGGGCGAGCGCGATCGGATTGAACGGGTGGTCGGCGACGCCGAACGGGGTGGATTTGGTGATCTTGCCGAGCTCCGAGGTTGGCGACGCCTGGCCCTTGGTCAGCCCGTAGATCTGGTTGTTGAAGAGCAGGATCTTGATCGGCACGTTGCGCCGCAGCGCGTGGATGAGGTGGTTGCCGCCGATCGAGAGTGAGTCGCCGTCACCGGTGACAACCCAGATCGAGAGGTCCTCACGCGCGGTGGCCAGGCCGGTCGCCAGCGCCGGCGCCCGGCCGTGGATGCCGTGCATCCCGTACGTGTTCATGTAGTAGGCGAAGCGTCCGGCGCAGCCGATTCCGGTGATGAACACGATGCGCTCGGGCGCCAGGCCCAGCTCCGGCATGAATTGCTGAACGGCGGCGAGCACCGCGTAGTCGCCGCAGCCCGGGCACCACCGGGTTTCCTGATCGGACTGAAAGTCGGCCTTGGTGAGGGTGGCGCTCATCCTGGGGGCTCTCCTCGGTTGGCGATCATCATTGGCGCAGCGCGATCTGCTCGGCGATCTCCGCGGCGTACAGCGGCTGGCCGCGCACCTTGCTGTGGGACTCGACGTCGATCAGAAAGCGCGAGCGCAGGAGCATCGCCAGCTGGCCGGCGTTGAGCTCCGGGACGAGCACCCGCTCAAACGAGCGCAGCACGTCCCCGGTGTTGTGCGGGAGCGGATTGAGGTGGCGCAGCTGAGCACAGGCCACCCGGTGCCCGGCCGCGCGCGCGATCCGCACGCCGGCGCGGATGGCGCCCTCGCTGGAGCCCCAGCCGAGCACCAGCAACTCCGCGCCCGGCTCGGAGTCCACCACCAGCGAGGGGATGTCGTCGGCGATGCCGGCCACCTTCGCCGCCCGCAGCTCGGTCATCCGCTCGTGGTTGGCGGCGTCGTAGGAGATGTTGCCGCTGACGTCTGACTTCTCCAGGCCGCCGATCCGGTGCGCGAGTCCCGGGGTCCCGGGAACGGCCCACGGCCGCGCCAGCCGCTCGTCGCGACTGTAGGGGGCAAACGGCGCGCCGTTGGACGGGGCGGTCGCGAACTGCGGGTCGATCTGCGGCAGGGCCGCCACCTCCGGCACGCGCCACGGCTCTGAGGAGGAGGCGAGGAACGTGTCCGAGAGCAGGATCACCGGCGTGCGGTAGCGGACGGCGATCCGGGCGGCCTCAAACGCAGCGTCAAAGCAGCCGCCGGGAGTGCTCGCCGCGATCACCGGAAGCGGCGATTCGCCGTGGCGGCCGTACAGGGCCATGAGCAGGTCCGACTGCTCGGTCTTCGTCGGCATGCCCGTGGACGGACCCGCGCGCTGGATATCGATCACGATCAGGGGAAGCTCAAGCGCCACGGCCAGCCCGATCGTCTCGGCCTTGAGATCCATCCCGGGCCCGCTGGTGGCGGTCACCCCCAGCCGTCCGCCGAACGAGGCCCCCAGCGCCATGCCCGCCGCCGCGATCTCGTCCTCGGCCTGGATCGTGGACACGCCGATGGCGGCGTGGCGGGAGAGCTCGTGCAGGAGCTCGGACGCCGGCGTGATCGGATAGCTGGCGAGCACCAGCGGCAGGCGGCTGCGGACGCTGGCGGCGATCAACCCCAGCGCCAGCGCCTTGATCCCGTTGACGTTGCGGTATGTCCCGGGCGGCACGTCGGTGGCCGGATTGACCCGGTACTGGACGTCGAGCAGCTCGGTCGTCTCGCCAAACGACCAACCGGCCTTGAACGCCGCCAGGTTCGCCTGCGCGACCGCGGGCGTCCGCGCAAACCGGCGCTCGATCCAGCTGGTGGTCACCTCGGTGGGCCGCCCGTACAGCCAGGACAGCACTCCCAGCGCGAACAGGTTCTTCGCGCGCGAGGCGTCGCGGGTTGACACGCCCTCCATCCCCTCCACCGCCCGCGCGGTCAGCGTGCTCATGGGAATGCGGTGGACGCGGTAGGCATGCAGCGACCCATCCTGCAGCGGGTCGGCCTCGAAGCCGGCCTTCTCCAGGTTGCGCCTGGTGAACGCGTCCTCGTTGACGATGATCGTGGCTCCGCGCTCCAGCTCCGGCAGGTTCGCCTTCAGTGCCGCGGGGTTCATCGCCACCAGGACGTTGGGGCGGTCCCCCGGGGTGAGGATGTCGCGAGAGGCGAAGTGGATCTGGAACGCCGAGACCCCGGCGAGCGTTCCCGCGGGCGCGCGGATCTCCGCCGGGAAGTTGGGCAGCGTCGCCAGGTCGTTGCCGACGAGCGCCGTGGCGTCGGTGAAGCGGCTTCCGGTCAGCTGCATTCCGTCGCCGGAGTCTCCGGCGAAACGGATGATCACCCGGTCGAGTTCCTCGACCGCCTTGGTCATCGTCCGCCAGTCCTCGGTGCGCCCATGGTCCTCTCCTTCCAGTGATTCTATTCCTCCCGCGGACAACGCATCCGTGGTTTGCGCGGCCCCGGCAGCGGTGAATCTCTCGCTATGAGCGAACGCGACGATCATGAGCGGCTGGCCGACGACCTTGACGCGCAGGCCGACCGGCTCCAGGACGAGAACGAGCGGCTGAGCGAGGAGATCGGAGACGTCCGCACCGAGTGGGAGCGCAAGCGGGCCGATCCGAACGTCCCCGGCGCCCCACCCCGCACCGAGGACACCAACCGCGACGCCCCGGGCGACGATGTCAACCCGGAGGACGCCGCCCGCGGCGCCCATGAGGATCCTCACGCACCCAAGCGCACCGGCCCCGGTGCCAGCGCCGACGAGGACCGTCCCGGCGGCGCGGACGAGCGCTAACCGGCGACCCCGCCGTCGACGTTCCAGTACCGGACCACGACGGCGCGCTTGCCCTCCGGCAGCGGCTCGTCGTCTTCAGCGGGCGGCCACGGCGAGATCATGAAGCGAGCGATGGTCGGCTGCCCGCCCTCGTGATCGCCGTACAGCAGGTCGATCTGGATCGGCTCGCCCGCGGCGATCGCGGTGCGGAGCTCGCCATAGCCGGCCTCGTGGGGATCGCGCATCGCCCCCATCCACTGACCGGGATCGCCCGCCGGAACATAGAGGTCGAGCTGCTGACGGCGGAACTCGTCCAGGTTCGGCGGCCCCGGCGCGCCCTGCTCCCGCGGACGCGCCCGCCAGCCGTTGATGACTCCCAGCCCGCTGCCGCCGTTGCGCACGGACACAGCGAGGTAGATGACGCCGTCGCGCTCCTCGACGGCGGCCCCGTGACCGGGGACGACCAGCGCCTGCCCGTCACCGAAGCGGATGCGCTCGGTGGGGTCGTCAACCCGCGACGGGATGAGGACGGGGCGCAGCCCCACCTGGAGCGAGCGCTCCGCGACGCGCGCGGAGCGGTTCGCCGACTTGACCGAGCTGAACGTGGCCACCGCCAGCACCAAGGTGCCCCCGGCGGTCGCCAGTGATGAGATTGTCGTCCAGTCCGCCGCCACCGGAGGTAAGGCGGAATATTCAGAATCGGAATCCGGGCCGGACGCCCGGATTCACGTGACTCTTGCCGTGCCTGTCCGTTAGATCTTCTGGACGTTGATGGCCTTGGGGCCCTTGGGGCCCGCCTCCTCCTCGTAGGACACCTTCGCGCCCTCCGCGAGTGACCGATAGCCGTCGGCCTGAATGCTTGAATGGTGGACGAACAGGTCCCGGCTGCCCTCATCGGGCGTGATGAAGCCGAACCCCTTTTCGTCGCTGAACCACTTGACTGTTCCGGTTGCCATGGGAGTCCCCTCCGTAGCCTGAAGTGCTACCGCGGAGGTATTTGCTTCCCCCAGGGCCTGCACCTGCGTGTTCGCCGAACCCTTGGTGATTCGGCCTGTCGCGCGGGAAGGTAGCACGGTGGCAGGCGAAATCCAGCATTCCCGCACGGCATTCACGAGCCGGATACAGGTCATCATCCTTGACAGCCCATGGACGATCCCATCCCCATCCGTCCCGGCGTCGCGATTCCGCGACGCGAGGTGACGATCCGTGCCTCGCGCTCATCCGGTCCCGGCGGGCAGCACGCCAACGTCACGGCGAGCCGGATCGAGGCCTCATTCGACGTGTTCGCCTCCCAGACGCTGAGCGACGAGCAGAAGCAGCGGATCGCGGCTCGGCTGGGGCCGCGCGTCGTGGCCGTGGCCCAGGACGAGCGCAGCCAGATGCGCAACCGCGAGCTGGCAGTGGAGCGGCTCGCCCACCGCTTGGCGACGGCACTGACGCCGCGCCGGCCGCGGCGTCCGACGCGCCCCACGCGCAGCTCGGTCACCCGCCGGCTGGATGCCAAGCGCCGTCAGTCAGAGCGCAAGCGGGAACGGCGACCGCCGGCGGCCGAGACATGACGGCGCGCGGCGCGCGACGTCGGTGTGCGGTCGTCCGGCCCCACTCGGATGTCATGCGGCGGACGGCCTGCCGGCTGCGCGTGACCGACGATCGGCCGACGCGGTAATGCGCTGGTATGTGGACGGCATGAACGTGATCGGCACCCGCCCGGATGGGTGGTGGCGCGACCGCGATCGCGCCATGCACCACCTCGTCGATCTGCTGGAGCGCTGGGCCGCGGCGGAGAACGAGGACGTCGTCGTCGTCTTTGAGCGCAAGCCGTCCCCACCCATCCGCTCCACGGTCATCGAGGTCGCCCATGCTCCCCGTCCCCGCCGGGACGCCGCCGACGACGAGATCGTGCGCCGCCTGAAGCTGGAGGAGGTCCCGGGGCGGGTCCGCGTCGTCACGTCGGATCGGTGGCTGGCCAACCAGGCCAGCGCCCTGGGGGCGGCCGTCCACGGGGCCGAGGGCTTCCGCGCGCTGCTGGAGGACAGCTGACGGGGGGCCCAGGCACCCCTGCCACAATCATTCGTTATGGCCGACCGCCCGCTCCCGCCCGCGCACCAGCGCGGATCCCAGCGTGAGGCCCCGCAGCGCGGCCGGGCCCAGCCGCCGGCGCCGGGCAGTCACGGCTGGCGGGTCACGCCGGCGCCGGATGGGCGCGGCGCCCGGCAGCCGGCCCGGCCTCCATCCAACCCGCGCTCGCGCTGGTGGATCATCGGCATCGTCCTCGCGCTGCTGGCGATCAACCTGTGGATCTCCTCCCAGGCGCTGAAGCCGAACGCGCCGATCCGCATCCCGTACAGCCCCACCTTCCTCAACCAGGTCCAGGACAAGAACGTCAAGTCGATCTCGTCGACGGGCGACTCCATCAGCGGAACGCTCAAGACCCAGATCCGCTACCCGGCCAACGACCAGTCCGCGCGGCAGTCGTCGAACTTCTCAACCCAGATCCCGTCGTTCGCCGACACCAGCGCCCTGTTCACGTCCCTGCGCGACCAGGGCGTCACCATCAACGCCCAGGCTCCCAGCTCCGGGCCGTCGCTGGCCGAGAGCCTCATCCTCGGCTTCGGACCGACGCTCCTGCTCGTGCTGCTGTTTGTGTTCATCGCCCGCCGCGCGGCGGCCAGCGGGGGCGGCGGCCCCGGCGGCCTCATGTCCTTCGGCCGCTCGCGGGCCCGGCGCGTGGAGGCGACCGACCAGCACGTCACCTTCGAGGACGTGGCCGGCATCGACGAGGCCAAGGAGGAGCTCACCGAGATCGTCGACTTCCTCAAGACGCCGGACAAGTATCTGCGGCTCGGCGCGCGGATCCCGCGTGGCGTGCTCCTCTCCGGATCGCCGGGAACCGGCAAGACGCTGCTCGCCCGGGC
>DASSZQ010000019.1:0-53520 GCA_035702755.1 Solirubrobacteraceae bacterium
ATCACCTCCGGGAAGTTGTGCCCGGTGTCGACGTGCATGATGGGAAACGGGAAGCGTCCGGGCCGGAACGCCTTCTCGGCCAGCCGGAGCAGGACGATCGAATCCTTGCCGCCGCTGAACAGCAGCACCGGGCGCTCGAACTCGGCGGCCACCTCGCGGAAGATGTGGATCGATTCCGCCTCGAGGCTCTGGAGGTGGGACAGCTCGTAATGCACTGGGTTCATGATCTGCGTGAGGTCTGTTGGAGTTGGGGTGGCGGGGTGGGAGGCGAGCTGAGCGTCAGATGATTGTGGTGGGGTGGGTGGTGAGCGTGATCATGTGTGGATCCCGCACTCGGTTTTGTCCTGGCCGGCCCAGCGGCCCTCGCGGCCGGAGCCGGGCTGCGTGCACGGCGCGCAGCCAATCGACGCGTACCCCTGGTCATGCAGCGGGTTGTACGGCAGGTCGTGCTCGAAGATATACCGCCAGATGTCCTTCTCGGACCAGTCGGCCAGCGGGTTGAGCTTCCCAATGCCGCGGCGCTCGTCCCGCTCCAGCTTCGGAGCGGCGGCTCGCGTCGGCGCCTGCTCACGCCGGATGCCGGTGATCCACGCGTCAACGCCCTCCAGCGCCTGCTCCAGCGCCGTGACCTTGGCGGCGCCGCAGCACCGCTCGGCCGTCCAGGGCCGATCCGGGCTGTGGGCATCCATGACGCGGATGGGGAGCGCGAACCGCTCCTCAAAGCGCTTCCACGTCGCCAGCGTCTCCGGGAACAGGACCCCGGTGTCGATCGTGAACGCCGTCACCGTCTCACGACCGGGAGCGATCTCGGACAGCATGTGAAAGAGGACGGACTCCTCCTTCTGAAAGGAGCAGGCGAGGGTCAGCCGCGGGAACTGCTCGACCCCGTAGGCGAGCACCTCCTGCGCGGTCGCGTGCTCCAGATCAGGCGTCGTCGCTGTCAAACCGCGCACTCCCCCTCGCCGCGAATGACCTGGAACGGCACATTCTTGGTCCAGTCGATGAAGTGGTTCATGTTCTCCAGATTGAATTCGATCGGCATCGTCAGATCCTTCACGCGCTGTTCGAACTCAGCGGCGCCGACGCGGTCGACAAAGGCGCGGAACGGCTCGCCGTCCTGCCGATCCGCCTCATAAAAGCGTATCCACCGCTGCACCGCCTCCGGTACCCGCTTGGCGGGCAGCCGGGCCGCCAGACGCTGACCGTAGCGAACCTCTCCCCCGTCGTACACGCCCCCCACGTGCGGGATGTAGGCCGGGACGGTGTGCTCGCCGACCTTGATCGAGGCTCCGTAGAAGCCGATGTCGGCGATGTGGTGCTGCCCGCAGCCGTTGGGGCAGCCGCTGTTCTTGATGTGGATGCGCCGGGTCAGGGGATCGTTGATCTCCATCTCGGCGATCCGCTCCTGGATCGCCTGGTTGAGTCCCATCGAGCTGGTGATCCCCAGCTTGCAGGAGTCGGTCCCCGGGCAGCTGACGCCGTCGGAGATCTCGTGCGCGCCGGCCTCGCCCAGGCCCAGCTTCGACAGCTCGCGCCACACCTCATAGACCCGCTCGGACCGGACCCAGCGCAGAACGAGATTCTGATGCACGGTCGTCCGCGCGAAGCCTCCGGAGAAGCGGCGGATGATCTCGCCCAGGCCCCGCAGCTGCTCCGGGGTCAGGTCTCCCCGGCGGACCTTGACCTCGACGGTGCAGAACCCGCCCTGACGCTGAGCCTGAACGTTTGACTCCACAAAGCGGTCAAACGCCCGGCGATCGCCGTTGGGCGACATCTGGCTCGCCGCCGCTACCGGTGCCTGCGCCGCCTCATCGACGTCGTAGAAGATGCCGTCCAGCGAGAAGTCGCGCTCGCCGACCCACTCGCCCTCCAGCTCCTCCTCAACGAGCTCCCGGAACGCGTCGATGCCGATCTTGTCGATGAGGACCTTGATCCGGGCGCGCGCGCGGTTGACCCGCAGGAAGTCCTGGCGGTCGAAGATCCGCATGCAGGCCTCGGTCACCTTGAGGTAGTCGCCGGTGTCCAGCGGCACGAACTCGTACAGGGTCGGCGCCAGCCGGGGCATGATGGAGGTGCCGCCACCCACGCGGACCTCGACGCCCCGGACGCCGTCGCGCACCCGCGGGATGAACGCCATGTCGTGGATCCGGGTGATGGCGTTGTCCTCGTCGGTGGCCGCGAACGCGGTCTTGACCTTGCGCGGCATCGACTGAGTGGTGGGATGGCGCACGAAGTAGCGCACGTAGGCGCCGGCGTACGGGGTGATGTCGAACAGCTCCCCGGGCAGCGTGCCCGCTCGCGGATCGCCGGTCACGTTGCGCATCGTGTTGCCGCAGCCCTCCCGGGAGGACAGGCCGGCGTCACCGAGCTCCCGGATGAGCTTGGCGGCATCGTCGAGCGGGACGTGGTGCATCTGGATGTTCTGCCGCGTGGTGATGTGCCCCTTGCGCAGCGGCACGTATTTCTCAATCCCGTCGGCGAAGGCGTCAAGCTGGTCCGGCGTCACCCCACCGAGGGGCAGCTTGATGCGGACCATCTGCACGTTGGGCTGGCGCTGGCCATAGACGCCCTGCTTGAGGCGGAACTTGATGAAGTCGTCCTCCTGCAGCTCGCCCTTGAGAAACCGGGTCGACTCGGTGTCGAAGTCGTCAAACTCCTGCCGGAGAATGGGGATGACGTGGCCGGGGACGTTCTCGATGACCTCTGGGTTCTCCAGCGAACCGGTGCGGGGGGATGCTGTGGTGGGAATCGATGAGGGCTCCATCGCGCTCCTCCGAGTTGGGGTCGGTGCGCCTCAACGGGCGGGGCCCGGAAAAATACCAAAACCCGATCGGGGTTTAGATATTTAGTCTGCGCGAGCGACTACCCCGGCGCGCCGGCCGGCAACTGCTCAAGGACGCCGGGTGGCGCTACTGGAGGGTCCGGGCCAGCCGCAGCCGTTCCTCGGCTGCCGCCCCCGCCAGCTTCTGGACCTGCGCCACCTGGGCGTTGTATCTCCGGTCGGCGGTCACCTGAGACCGCTGCTCGGCAAGCGACCGCGCCGCCGCCGCGGCCCGGTCAAACGCCACCAGCGAAACCGCGATCCCGGCGGTGTCGCCGGCGCTCACCGCCGCGGCCAGGCGGCCGGCGGCTCCGCTCATCCCCTGCAGCGAGTCGACCTGCGCGCGGTACGCGGGGCGTGAGACAACCGGGGGGCGTATGCGAGACAAGCGCGACAGGATCCCGTTCACGGTGGCGCGAAAGGCACGCAGCGCGCTCGCCTTCTCCACGTACACGGCCTGCACCGCGGCGGCGCCGTAGGCCTGATTGATCGCCAGCACGCGCTTCAGCTGGCTGGTGGCAGGCCCCAGCGGACGCAGCGCGTCGGCAAAGGCGGGCAGGAAGGCGACGAGCTGTGCAGTCTCCCGGGTGAGGTGGGCCTGCTGGTCGACGAGCCTCAGCACCAGCCCGCGCAGGTGCACGGCAGCGGCCGGCGCCGGCAGGGCGGCCAGCCGGGCTCGCAGGGCCTCGATCCGCGACAGTGACGCGCGCAGGCTCGCCTCCTCGGCGCGGGTGGTCCGGCGGGCCTGGGCCGGCCCTACCGGTGCCGACGCTCCGCCGATCTTCGCCGAGGTGCGGGTCACCGCCTTCAGCGGCACGGCCAGCTGAGCCTCGATCTGGTTGACGTGATCGATGTAGGTCGCCACGTGCTGAGCGGGGGCCTGGGCCTGTGACCCGCAACCGGCGACACCCAGCGCCACCAATGCGGTGATCGCCGCTCTCCTCACCCGGTCGGCCCCCGCACGCTACCGGACGAGTTGCACGACGTCGACGCTGCGGTCGCGGTGGCGGAAGACGAGCTTGACCAGGCCGCGGCCGGGCGCCAGCCACATCGTCCGGCTGCCGCTGCCGAACCGGGACCCCTTCTGCGTCAGCGTGCTTGTGAGCTCCAGCGCGGAGAAGGTGCCCGCCGGGACGTGTACGCGGCGCACGCCGACGATCCGGGTGTGACCGGAGACCCCGTAGATGTGGAAGTCGACCGGGTTGCCGGAGCGCCAGCGGTTGCCGGCCACGGGATACGCCGGGATGAGCGGGTTGAAGCCGTAGGTCATCAGGTCAAGCGGCGTGAAGAAATGCCGGCGGTGGCCGAGCGTCGGCCACTTGACCAGGGATGCCGCTGAACTGCTGCCCCAGATGTTTGTCACCCCGTCCAGCCGGGTGGTGAAGCCGTATTGCCCGGCGACGCGCATTGGTCCGGACACGCTCTTCACGATGAGCTTGGCCGACCCGTTCACGGCAGCGCTGACGTTGACCCGCTCCACCTCCGGCTTGCGCATGTAGCGGCTGTTCGTCCACCGATATTTGCCCGCGAGTCCCACCTTCAGCGGAAAGTAGTTCTGGTCCGGGAGGACCTGCGCGGGGGTCAGGTTGGTCGACATGAGATCGGCTTCGGTGACCGGACCCGGATTGCCCTCATGGTCGATGACAACGCGCACCGGGCCGACTCCCCGCACCCACCAGGTGGTGCGGAGCCCGCTGCCGTATGGGTCGCCGAGCGCGCCCACCTGGACGATCTGCGTGCGCACCACCGAGGCCTCCACCCCGGTCGGAAACGCCGGCACCTTGACCAGCTGCTGCCCCACGTACTGCGAGGAGCTGCTCACGTCGTTGGCGGCACCGCCGGTCGCCGTCCACGCCGTTTCCTGCAGCAGCGGCTCGGAGAGGACGGGGCTGCGACTTCCCCAGATCACGTCGTAGAACGCGCTCGCCAGGCTGTTCGGACAGGTGGCCGTCGAGCACAGGATCGGCATCTGGGGCGGCGGAGGACAGCTGTTCCAGGTTGTGTTGACGAGCCCGGCGTTGGTGTCCTGGAAGCTGATCGTGCCGATGTCGGCGCCGGAGGAACAGGAGACCGATGCGGAGGAGGCGGTGGGCGGCTGATTGGGCGGGCTGGCCCAGGACAGCGTGAAGCTCGCCCCCTGCTGCGAGGCGACAACGACATTCTCGGTCGTGCCGCTCCGGTTGTAGGCGCTGTCGGTCCAGCGGTACTGCCACTGGGCGTTGGCCGGATGGGGCAGAAAGGCGTCCGCCCGGGCCGCCGGCGCGAGCACGCCGACCGTCGCGAGCAGGCCCAGCGCCCCCGCCGATAGCCTCCGTACCACTTTCAACGCGGGGTCAGGGTAGCGCACGGTCTCCTCGTTCTGGCTGTGGGGTTGGATATCAGGCGCCGGCGCATCATCGTGCCGTCCATCGCCGGGTGGCGCGCAGCCGGCGGTGGCCGCGGACGTTCAGCGTGACCGTCAGCTCCATTCGCACCGGTCCGCGCCGACGCAGACGGCGGGCCAGCGACGCCCTGACCCGCAGCGCGGGTGCGGTCAGCGTCAGCCGGAGCTCGTGGGCGGCTCGACGCAGTGCGAGCACCAGCCGTCCACGGGACCCGTGGGCGGCGGCCGGCGCCACCGCCCGGCGGTGCACGCGCAGGGTGAGCCCCGGGACGCGGCCGCTCCGGCGCGAGCCGGGCACCGAGAACGCGACGCCATGCGGCAGCGACACGGCCAGCGCCGCCACCTCCGGGCCGAACCGCGCCGCGGTCAGCGTGAACTGGAGGGTCGCGCGCCCGGAGCGGGCGAGGGAGATCGACGGATCTGAGATCGTCGGCGGGGCAGGCATCGGCGCAATCCGGCCGGTCGGCCGCGAGACGGCGGCCGCCGCGGCGTAGCCGGACTGGTTACACGCGCGCTCGGACACGCGCAGCCGGTGGCCGACGTCGGCGGCCACCGTCCGGTATCTGGGCGACGTGGCGCCGGCGATGGGCCGACAGCCGCGGCCGGCGGCAGTGCATCGCTCCCACTGCGTCGCAAACGAGGTGGGGGCGCCCACCCACCGGCCGGGCGCAGCGGTGAGCGTCGCCCCCTCCCGGGCGCGCCCGGAGATCGAGGGCGGACCGTCGTCGGCCGGCGGCGCGGGGAGCGTGCCGGTGGCGACAAACGCGGCGCCGGCCCGGTCGACCGCCACGCACTGATCCGACGACTGGCACGACAGGCCGGCGAGGACGGCGCCGGGGGAAACCGTGGTGGTCGCCGTCGCGCCCGTTCCGTGCGGATCGAACTCCACGGCGTGGCCGGCGGCGTCGAGCGCGACGCAGTACGTGGCGGTGACGCACTGCAGAGCCTGCAGCCGGGCGCTGTCGATCACGGCGGTGGAGGCGCGGGCCGGGGACGCCGGGTCAAACGTCACCCGGTCGCCCCGGGTGTCAACGCCGACGCATTCCCGCGCCGAGGGGCAGGCGACGGCGACGGCCGCCGCCGGCAGGACCGCGACCGGCCGCGGCCTCCCCGGCGCCCGGGGGTCGAACGTCACCGCCTGGCCGCTGCCGTCGACGGCGGTGCACTGGGAGTCCAGCGGGCAGGCGATGGCGGTGAGAGCGTCACCCGCCGGCGTGTCCAGTGATGCGTAGGTGGCCGCGGCGGGCGCTTGCGGGTCAAACGTGATCTCGTCCCGGTCGTCGGTGAGCGCGGTGCACTGGGTGCTGGCCGGGCAGGCGATGGCGAGCAGAGGATGGTTGGCGACGAGCTGCTTGGCCGAGGGGGCGCCGGGCGACTGCGGGTCAAACGTCACCTCGTTGCCGTTGTCATCGACGAGCGTGCACTGGGTGACAGCCGGACATGCCTCGCCGTAGACGATCACCGCGCCGGGGTCGACCCCCGCCGGCGCCCGGGCTGCGCCGGTCTGCGGATCGAAGGTCAGGGCGTCGCCCTGCTGATCAGCGCCGGTGCACTGGATGACCGACGCGCAGGCGATCGCCGAGTAGGCACCCCTCCCGGGGTCGGCGACCACCGGCCCGGCGACGGCCTCGCTGACCGGGTCAAACCCCACCACCTGACCCTGCCCCGTGACGACGACGCACCGGGAGCTTGAGTCACAGGCCAGGCCGGTCACCTGGCCGGAGGGCGCCACCGGCACCGGCTGGGCCGGCTGGCTGGGCGAGCTGCCGGGCGTCCCGGGCGGTGGAGTGCTGGTGCCGGGCTGGAAGGTGAGCGCGTTGCCGGCCGCGTCCAGCACCGTGCACTGGCCGGAGCTGGGGCAGGCGGCGAGCTCAATGGCGTGGCCCTTGTCCAGCGGCACGATCGTCAGACCGTTGCCCTTGGGGTTGAACTGGATCTCGTAGCCGTTGCCGTCAAACGTCTCGCATTGGGTCGCCGACACGCAGGCCAGCGCGTTGAGCGACGACGCGGTGCCGCTGTAGTCCTTGAGCGTCTGCGTCGCCGAGCTCTGGCCGCTGGCCGGATCGAAGGTCACCTCGTTGTCGGACGTGTCGACGGCGACGCACTCGCCGCTCGCCGGGCAGCTCACCGCGGTGATGAACTGGCCGGCGTCGACCGCGTGGGACACGGGAGCCGGCGCTCCGGTGGGGCTGAACATGATGGCGTTGCCCGAGGTGTCGACGGCGACGCAGGTTGACGTCGACAGACACGTGACCGCGTCCGGGACATGGCCGGCGTCGATGGCGTGGACGGTCGCTCCCGCCGGGGCCGCCGGGTTGTAGCTGACCTCATTGCCGGCGGCGTCGACGGCGACGCACAGGCCGGCGGCCGGACAGGTCGCCGCCAGGGGGACTGATGGGGCGACCGCCACGGCGGCGCCCGAAGCGGGGGCCGCCGGATCAAAGGCGACGGCGCCGCCGGCCGAGGTGAGAGCACTACAGGTGCTGGTGCTCGCACAGGCCACCGTCGTCAGCGCCGACCCGGAGAGTCCGACGTCCGGCGCGACCGGGCCCCTCCAGGACAGCGCGGCCGATGCCGAGGCTGGGCCGGCCAGCACCACCACGCAGGCGGCAGCGACCGCCAGGCATGCGGCACAGAGGCGCCAGAACGGCGAGGCCAAGGGCGCGGGGTCCCTATCTTCAGATGTGGTCATTGCCGGGGACGGTCAGTGCTACCGGGGAGTGTGCGCCGAGCCTGGTCCCTGGCTCGGCCGCCGACGCCCGCAGCAGCACCCGGGTCACTAACACCGCCGACCCCGGATTGTTTCCGCGGTTAACGACGACGGCCGCCATCCTCAGGCGGCCGTCGCGTCAACTGGACGAAAAGACGAGGTGAGCTACGGGCCGCAGACCACGTAGGCGGTCACGGTTCCGTTGTCGCCGGACGCCAGACGGGTGATGACCGCCTGCGCCTCCCAGGAGTCGGCCGGCGCATTGTTGCCGGTCATCGGCGTCACACTGCCGCCGCTGTAGGAACCCGGGAAGCTCGACTGCAGTGTCACGATGTCGCGTCCGTTCTGATCGTTGGTGACGACATAGCCGCCACCGCCGTAGGCCTCTGGGGTGCTGGAGCCCGCCGGACAGACGGCCACGGAGGTGACCGGGGTGCCGGACGGGTCCGGCCCGCCGCTGTAGCTGAACGGCGCCGCATTGCCCTCAATCACGACGGTGGGGCCGGGAGCGCCCTGGACGCCGCGCGGACCCTGGGGGCCGACAGGCCCCTGGGGGCCGGTGGCGCCGGTAGGACCAGCCGGACCGGCCGGACCGGTGAAGCCGCGGTAGCCGCGCGGTCCGCGGGCGCCGCGGGCACCCCGCGGCCCCTTGCGCAGGACACCGCACACCGGCTGGTCGTCCACGTCCATCTTGATGCAGTTCAGCAGCGACTTGCCCGGGTCGGCCGCGATCGCCGCCATGAGGGGGTTGTGGGTTGTGGCCGCCTGCGCGGCCGGGGACGCGGCGGCGATCCAGGTGGCGGCGCCGGCGGCCGCGGCGGCGACCAGGTGGATGATGCGATGCGACTTCATAGAACCTCCGAATGGGGACCGGCCAGCGGTCACTGCTTGGGCTTCGTGGACTTTTTGGGCTTCTTCGCCGACTTCTTCTTCGACTTCGGCTTGGCTTTGCGCTTGGTGCGCTTGGCCTTGTGCTTCTTGGCCTTGTGCTTCTTGTGCTTGTGCTTGTGGGGCTTGGTCTTGTGCTTCTTGGGTTTCGGCGTCGGCGTCGGCGTCGGCGTGGTGGCCGGCGAGATCGAGCCGAGCGAGGGCGGTGTGCCGACGGTCTGGCCGGGCGCGATGGTCGGCGGTCCGGTGGGCCCGCCACTGGTCAGCATCCACTTGCCGGCGGCCGCGTTGTAGCGGGCGCTCCCGTTGCCCTGCGCCACCCGGTAGCTGCCCGGGTTGGGCGAGGTGATGGTGTTCTGGCCGGGGCCGCCGATGATCACGCCGGTCCCGTTGCCGGCGCTGATCGTGTTGTTGCCGCCATAGGTTGGGAAGATGCTGGTCAGCGTCGTCGGGGTGCCCGTTGCGTCGAACAGCAGATCGCCGTTGGCGCCCACGATCACGTCGTTACCGGCTCCGACCGTGATGGTGTTTGACCCGGAGCCGCCGAACACGATGTCGTTGCCGTTGCCGAGGGTGATCGTGTTGCCGCCGCTGCTCTGGTTGGCCAGGCCAGGATCTCGCGAGGTGATCTCGGCCAACTGGCTTCCGGACCAACGGATGGTGCCGTCGTCGCCAAGCACGATCTTGTTGCCATCCCCGCCGGTGATGCGGTCATAGCCGGTGCCGGCCACGATCACGTCGTTGCCGTTGCCCGTGGTGATGCGGTCGTTGCCTCCGGATCCCGGATCGGTGGAGCCCACACGGGACAGGTGCTGGACCCAGCCGTCGGCGAACGCGAAGTCGACGTAGCCGTTCTTGACGATGACGTTGGCCTGGTTGGTGTGGCTGACGTCGATGGTCTGCTGTCCAGAGCCGGCGAACACCACTGAGCTTGAGTTGCGGGCGCCGTAGTAGTAGCTGGAGCCGAACGACCCGGCGCCGACGGTGTAGGCGTCGAGCACCTCCGAGGTCCCGGTGATGGGACTGACACCTTGATCGACGATGCCGTGCTCCATGAACACGATGTCGTGCCCATAGCCGCCGTAGATCTGGTCGGAGACCGCGGTGAGCGGGTCCCCGCTGGGCGAATCGGCTGTGCCGGGCTGGCTGACCACCAACAGCCCGGGCAGATCGTTGGCGACATCCTGGGCCAGCGTGTGCGTCAGATCCAGGTTGAACCCGTCGTTGGCGTGGATGATGTCGTTGCCGGTACCGGCATAGATGAGGTCGTAGCCGGAGCCGCCGGCGATCTGGTCGCCCCCGCTGCCGCCGGTGATCTGCGCGTTGCCACGGCCGCCGTACATGATCACCGGGTTGGGATCGGCGGATGCATCGAGCACGCTCTGTCCGTTGGATGGGTAGACGAACTCCCGCCCCCAGCCGGTCAGGTGCGCGGCGGTGGAGTTGTAGAAGCTGCCGTCCTGGCTGGTGCCGGCGAACAGCACCAGCGGGGAGTTGTAGCCCCCGCCGCCGGTGGCGATGAGGTGATTGGAGCCGCCGCCGCCCTGGACGACCGTGATGGAGCCCGGGGTGGTGGCCGACGTCGTGAACGTGTCGTTGCCGGTGCCGAGCAGCACGTCGACGATGTCGACCGACGTGTACACGATGCCGCCGTCGAAGGTCAGCGGTGAGGGCGCGACGCGGCGGCCGAGGTTGAGCGTCTGGGCGGCGCTCATACCCAGCCCGCCGATGGCGCCGAAGGCGGCGATTGGGGATGATGCCGCCGGGGCGCCCGCCAGGAGCAGCCCGGCCGCGGTCAGCTGGCCGGAGGAGATCTGGCCGAGCGTCCCGGTCTGGCCGGTGGCGTTCTGGTCGTCGAGCACGTTCAGCGTCGCCACCCGGGACGGATCCGCCGTCTGATTTGGCAGCACCGGCAGCGCGACGTCCAGCTCGGTGGGGAGCCTCACGCCGGAGACGAGCGCCGGGGCGGGCACGGCGCCACCGTCGATCACGAGCGGTCCGGCGAGCACGTCGGTCTGATGCGGACCGGCCAGCGGCGTCGCCGGCGCGGCCGCCGCCGCCACACTGCCTAGCACGTCGCCGGCGATGTTGAACGTGTCAGAGCCGGAGATGCCGCCGTCGAGCTGCGTCACCGCGCCGGGGGCCGTCCCCAGGACGCTGAAGGTGTCAGTGCCGCCCGCGCCGTTGACCTCGATGCGATCCAGACGGGTGTACGTGATGGCCAGGCCGCCGCCCAGGATCTGGGTGGGAGCGACGACGTACTGCTCGTTGAGCGGGGTGCCGACGGCGAGCAGGCTGGAGTGCCCGGTGCCGCCATCGATCGTCAGCTGGCTGTCGATGAGGTTGCTCAGGGCGCCGCCGGCGCCCACCAGGTCAAAGCCGCGCACCTGGAACACGTTGTCCCCGCCCTGGGCGTTCAGGGTCAGCGGCGCCTGGTAGGAGTAGACGATCCACGTGTTGTCGCCGGACCCGCCGTTGACGGTCGTGGACTGACTGACGCCGTTGCTCAGGTAGCCGGCGGTCGTCTGCACCGTCGTCACGTCGTCACCCGGGGCCACCGTCCCGGCGAGCGCCGTTTGCGGCTCCCCATAGAGCGCTCCGAACTGGAATGTGTTCGCACCCGGGCCAGCGTTGACCGTCGTCGCCGTCCCGTTGTCGACGAAGAAGAAGCTGTCGCCCTGATTGCCGCCGAGCAGGTTCAGGGACACCGACGGGTCGTAGTTGACCCGTTCGTAGTTGGGCGTGTACGGCCCGGCGGCACCGGCGCCGGTCTGCGGGTGCACGAGGGCCACGAACCCGGAGCGAACGATCATGTCGTTGGCCTGCGTGAGCGGCAGGTGCACGTTGAGGGCATTGGCGTCGGTGGCCGGACCGGAGTCGTGCACGTTGACGATGTAGTCGGTCCCGGCGGGCGCAGCCGGCGTGATCCCTGACATGTAGATGTCGTACGTGTCGTTCCCGGCGCCGCCGTTGACGTCGACCATGTTGCGCAGCGGCAGCGCCACGCCGTCGACCACCCGCGGGTTGCCCTGCGCCGCGGTGCCGTTCACCAGCGCACCCGGGCCGGTCTGGCCCGCGGCGAGCTTGTTGGCCAGGTCGATCGACGGGAGCGTCAGCACGAAGTGGTCGGCGCCGGCGCCGCCCCACAGCTGGGTGTAGCCGGTCAGCGACTGCGGGTCGAGCGTCACCGTGTCGCCCCCGTTGCCGGCGTGCACCTCAATCAGCTGCGCGCTCAGCGTGCCCGCCAGCGAGATCGCGCTGGCCGCGCCACCCTGGCCGCCGTTGAGCGTCTCCACCGTCGCCGCCGCCAGCGAGCTCTGCGGGTCGACGCTGAGATCGCCGGCCGCCGTCCCGGTCAGCGTGCCGGCGGTCGCCGTCAGCGCGCTGAAGACGACCGACAGGGCGCCCGCGGAGCTGAGGGTCAGGTTCTGGGCCGCGGTCACCGTGGCGCCGGTCGTTCCGCCATCCACGTTCAGGTCCCCGGCCGGGTTGGTCGCCAGTGTGACCGAGCCCCGCGTGGTGGCGATCGAGCCGCCGATCATCGTCAACCCGCTGCCGCCGGTGATGGTGGCGTCCTGGGCGGCGACGATGGTCGCGCCGATCAGCGACGTCGGCCCGCCAGAGGTGAGGCTGAGGCTGGCGGAGGCCAGGTTCGGCGTCGCTCCCGCGGTCAGGGTGGCGCCGGTGACCTGCACCGCCTGCAGCGCCGTGCCGGTGATCGACTGACCGGCGGTGACCGTGGAGCCGGTCTCCATGACGAGGTTGCCACCGGCGCGCAGGACGATGTTGCCCAGCGGGGCGGAGATGGAGCTCGTCGGACCCGGGAGGATCAGGTCCTCGTCAGGCGCGCCGGTGTGGAGCACGGTCAGCTGGATGTCCCCGGCCGGGGTCAACGCCTGGGAGACGCGGATTGGGTCGCCGCTCGACGTCAGGTAGATGCCGGTGCCGGCGGTGAGCGGCCCCATGTCACCCGCGCCCGTCTGCGCCACCAGCAGGGCGCGCTGGACGGAGCCGATCGACCCGCGGTTGCCGGTGACGGTGATCTGGCCGGCGGTCACGTTGACGGCGCCCGTGGTGTCGTTGTTGAACACCGAGCCGGGGCCGGTGGTGGGACCGAACGTGACGGTGTCGTTGGGGAAGGTGCCGGAGTCGGTGCAACCCGCGCACAGGGCCGCCGAGCCCGCGCCCGCGTCGATCGATCCGCCCGGGTTGAACACGATGTTGTTGCCGGCGACGACCTCAACGTTGCCGCCGCCCGAGGACACCGGCGCGTTGAAGGTCACCGACCCGTCGGCCACGAAGCCGAGCGCGCCCCCGCCTGAGGACACCGGCGCGCTCACGGTCAGGTCGGATCCGACGGTCAGGTGCAGCGTGCCGGCGGCGGTCAGGCCCGTGAACTGGGGGACGATGGGGACGATCTGGAGGTTTCCGAAGTTGTTGATCCACATGTCGCGGAAGGAATTGACCTCCAACTGGGCGACGTGAATGGAGAACGGCGAGGTCGAGCTGCCGATTCCGGTGCCGGCCTTGATGACCGCCTGCGGGGCGTCGATCGCCGACTGCGCACATGGGGTCACGCTGGCCGGCGTCGGCGGGGTCTCACAGCCGGAGTTGTCAGTCTGGAGCGTGTCCGGGAGCGCCGTCACGGAGCCGTCGACAAACAGCGACACCAGGCCGCCGGAGGTGATCTTCTGAAGGCTCAGATCGCCGGTGGTGGTGCCGGCGATGACGGTCAGGGTGACCGGTCCGGAGAGCGCGGTCAGCGAGTCGACGGTGGCCGATCCGTCGGTCTCGACGGTGATCCCATTGGGCGCCAGCGCGGTCAGCGCGCCGGAGCTCAGCTTGACCCCGACCGGCACGGTGGCCGAGCCGATCTGGCCGTTGGGAGCCCGGAGGTCGACCGTCTGACCGTCGACCGCGTCGCATGGCCCGTTGGCGAGACTGCAGCCGGCGAGTTGCTGAACGATGCTCCCGTTGGCGGACTGAAGCAGGACGGTGGCGCCGGCAAACGCGGTGCCGGTCTCCAGCACCAGGTCGCCGGTGACCTGGTTCAGGCCCAGGTTGTCGCTCGCCCGCGCCGAGACGAGCCGGCCGGCGTTGATCGACAGCGGGGTGATGGCACCGGAGTTCGGATCCACCGCCTGCGCGATGTTGCCCGTGGCCGACAGCAGCAGGTCCCCGGTGGCGGTGATCAGCGCGCTTGAGTTGGCGCCGAGGATCGACCCGGGTGAGGTCAGGTTGACCTCGTTGCCGGTCACGGTGCCCACCGTCAGCGTGGAGACGGTGCTCTGGACGAGGACCTTGCCGGAGCTGGTGGCGTTGAAGATGCCGACCGGGGCCACGAACAGCGGCGCGGTCTGGGCCACGAGCAGGTCGGTCAGGGTGGCGCCGGCCGGCACCGACGCCAGCGGCACGCCGGTGAACGCCGCACCGCCGGCAGTGGTGCCGCTGACGGTGACGTCGCCCGGTGCGGTGCCGAGCGCCAGCGCCGCCAGCTGGTCCTGGGTGACGCAGCCGGTCGTCTGTGCGCCCGTGCAGATGTCGCCCTGCGACAGCTCGGCGATGGAGATGTCGGTGGGCGCGATCTGGCGTCCGATGTCCCGCGTCGCCACCAGTGTGATGTCGCCGCCGGAGATGTCCGGCGAGGCCCCGGTGCCGACGGTGGGCGCGCCGAGCGCGGCGGCATTGACCGCGTAGCGCAGCTCGTCGGTCGTCCAGTACTGGTTCTGGACCAGCGCGGCCACGTCGTTGGCGTAGTTGGGCGCGGTCTGGGCATCGAACGCAAAGCCCGCGGTCGGCCCGGACGGCGAGTCAAACGGGGTGCTCGTCTGCCAGCCGGCCCCGAACAGCGGCCCGAGGTTGACGACCGTCGGGTTGCCGGAGGCATCGGTGGTCGTGTACTGCAGCGGTGCGGGCAGCTGGGGTGCGGAGAACTCGGTGTTCGCCGGGACGGGGACGTTGGCGAAGAAGTCCACCGTCTGGGTCCACAGATACTGGGCGTAGTCCTGCACCTGCTGCGGCGCCGGAGCCGTGGTGATGCCGAGCGCCGCCGCCGTGGCCGGTTCGTACAGCGCCACCGAGCCCGCGTCCAGCGCGTACTGGGTGCCGTCGGGGCTGACCGAGCCGTTGAGCACCAGGCGCCAGTACTGCTGGTAGTAGCGCTGGACCTCGGCGGCGAAGGCGTTGACCTCGTTCTGCTGCGCCGCCGCCACGTTGCTCGGCGCCAGCAGGCCGAGGTTCGCCCACAGGGCCTGAAGCTGGGTCTCCGACAGGGCGCTGACCGCCGTCTGGCCGGAGGCGTCGACGATGCCGCCGTTGGTGACATCGACGTACACGCTCTTGTCGCCGGTGGAGACGATCCCAAACTCAGGCGACTGGGCGGCCTGCTGGGCGGTGACACACAGGGCGGTCCCGCACACCGTGCGGCCGATGAGCAGATCGCCGGCGGTCTGGACGAGGCCGATCGTGCCGCCGGCGATGACGTTGACGATCCCGTTGGCCGTCCCGCCGTTCATCGCGGTGCCTGTGTGGGCGGCCAGCGTCAGCGGCGCCGCCTGGGAGCCGGCGTTGTTGGCGGCCTGGATGGTGATGTTGGCGCCGGTGACGTTGACCGGGACGCCGGTGGCGGGACTGAGCGACCCGGTCGAGGTGAGCACCACGTCGCCGTACGCGCCGGACGTTGAGCTCTGGGCGACCACCGAGCCGAGCACCGCGTCGCCGCCGATCGCCAGGAACACGCCGTCCGAGCCGCCGTTGGCCGACAGCGTGGCCCCGCCTGGCCCGGGGTTGTTGCCGGTGATGGTGACCGGGAGCGGTGCCGTCAGTGTCCCGATGCCGCCGGCGCCGCCGGTGGACAGCGACACCGAGCCGGAGATGATCGAGCCGCCGGAGGCCGCCGTGATCGGCCCTTGGGCGTTGATCGTCAGCGTCCCGTGGGGGTTGACTATCTGGTCGGCCAGCTCAACCGAGGAGTTGGAGTTCACGACGATCGAGCCGGCGGCGCTCCCAGAGAAGTTGATCCCGATCGAGTGGTCGGCGCTCACCGACATGTACATCGTGAGAGTGGCCGACTCCGGGTAGTAGTAGTACCAGCAGGAGCGCTGCGTGCCGCTGCTGTCGGTGCAGTTGTTCTCCCGGAAGCCGTAGTGGCACTGGTTGCCGTACTGCACGGTGGAGGAGCCCTGGTTTGCGCAGCCGAGGTAGCCGACGCCGACCTCGACACCGCCCGTGTCGGCCGAGCCGGTGATCGACTGCGTGAACGCCGGGTCACCGGCGATGGGGTCGTAGGTCAGCCAGCCGACCGGGGTCGTGCCGGTGCCGGTGCCGTTACTGGCGATGTAGGACCACGGCTGGTTCGGCGCCGCCTCGTTCGTCCAGTTCCAGCCGGACGAGGTCACCAGGAAACCGTGCTGATAGGTCACGGTGCGCGCCAGCGAGGCCGTCAGCTCCCATTCCCAGCGGTAGCCGGTGCTGGGCTGATAGGAGGTGCTGTCGCCGGTGGTGGTCGAACTGGTGACCGTGCCGCACTTGGTGTTGCCGTTGTTGTACGTGGTCTCTGTCCCCAGCAGGCAGGCGACCGGGTCGTTGAGCGAGCCGGTGTACGTGGTGATGCCGACCTGCGGCGTCTCCACGTACAGCTTCTGGACATTGGCCAGCGTGTCGTTGATGTCGATCTGGTTGGTGGCCGTGCCCGCGGAACCGCTCGCCGCCGAGGCGCCGGTGAAGATGCGGTTGAGCACCAGCGGGATGCCGGTCTGGTTGTCGATGGTGACCGAGCCGTAGCCGCCGTTGACGTTGATCGAGCCGATGTCGTTGGTGTTGACCATCCCGCCGTTGAGCGACACCTGCGCGCCGCCGGAGGCCGCGCCGACGCTGTCCACGATGATCTGGTTGGTCTGGGCGTTGTAGGTGGCGGTGATCTGAGAGGTTCCCGCAAATGAGTCGACCGGCAGCGTGAACACCGGACCGGCGCCAAAGAGCGTGTAGAAGCTCTTGTCGATGGCGAGGGTCTCCGCCAAGAACAGATTGGTCGCCGGATCCAGGACGACCGACCAGGACGTCGGCTGGCCGGCGGTCAGATGGGTGTCCAGGTCGATCGTCTGGCCGCTGATGGTGACGTTGTTGCCGAAGATCGCGGAGCTGGTGTTGTTGGTGATGGTGCTCGGCCATCCGGCGACGGTCCAGCTCAGCGAGTAACCGTTGGTGGGGCTGGTGCTGGGATGTCCGCCACTGGACGGGATCTCCGGGACGTAGGACTGGCCGTTGGAGATGTTGTTGCTGTTGTCAGAGACGGTCCACGTCGAGCCCATCGGACTCAGGCTCGAGGCGGTGCCGCTGGAGCAGTCGCCCGCCTCGTACGGGAAGCAGTTGCCGTAGTAGATGAGGCTGTAGTTGTTGCCGTTGGTGGAATCGTTGGGCCCGTAGTGGTAGATCGCCTCGTTGAGCGACGCGTCCGAGGAGCTGTAGCCGGAGAACTGCGCGTTGAGCGCCCAGACGAGCGCCTGGCCGGGGTTGGTCTGGTTTCCGGGGTTGGTCTGATGGCAGCCGTTCTTGTCGCAGACGGTGCCCGCGCCCGGATCGCCGCCGGGCCAGATCATGTAGTTCTCCCACTCGGCGTACGGGTTGGGCGAGCCGGCGACGTAGGGGTCCGACGGCGGGAGCGAGATGACCGCGGCGCCCTTGGGTACGAGCACGTTGACCTGCTGGCCGAGGACGGCGCCGCTCTGGTAGAAGGACCCGGAGGCGTTGGTGATGTTGATCACGCCGCCGTCGTTGAGGATCCCGCCGACGCAGGCCGGGTTGGCGCTGGCGGAGCCGCCGTTCGTGGAACCGCTTCCGGTGGAGGTGCCGGCCTCGCAGGCCGCGACCTGAGCCGGCGGGTTGCCCGTGATCATGATGGCGGGGCCGTACGGGGTGCCGTTGGCGGCGCTGCCGACGCACTGGGTGGCACCGGTGGGGCAGTTGTAGCTCTCGTTGACGGTGACCGACCCAACCCCGCCGGCGTCGACCGCGGTGGCACCGCTCCAGGACTGCAGCGAACCGGTGAACAGGACGTTGCCGCCCGGCAGATTGGGGATCGTGACGGTACCGAGCACCAGGTAATCAGGGCTTGCGTTGTTGATGGTGATGCTGGGGGCGCCGTGGGCGGTGGCCGTGCCTGAGCCGGTGAGCGAGGTGGCGTTGACGATGACATCGCCGCCGGAGGCGAACAGCGGGCCGAAGATGATGGCGCCGACACCCGTGGGCGAGCTGGAGGCGGTGATCTGCTGGATGTCTGAGTCCTTGAACAGCGTGTCGGCGTAGATGCCGGCGATGAACCCGGTCGTCGTCGTCCCGTCCGGGTTCAGGAACTGCTGGGTCGGACTGACGTAGGTGACGGCGAACGGGAACTGCGACGCGGTCGGCACCGGCATCGTTGAGCAGTACTTCGCCGGGTCTCCGGACTGGCCCGCGGAGTTGCCGCAATCCGGGATCGTGAGCGTCAGCTGGTTGTAGTAGCCGGCGATCGCCGTCGCATCCATCGTCACGTTGCCGGAGCCCGACGGCGTGTTGCCGTGGCTGCCGTCGGAGGTCACGGGGATGAAGCCGGCCTCATAGCCATGACCGGTGCCGTCGGCGCTTGACGTCAGCTGGCCGAGCTGGGCGTCGAGCGTGAAGTTCTCACCCGCGTAGTCGGTGGCCGCCCGCGTGGCGCTGGCGCCGTTGACGATCAGCGTCGAGTTGTTGACGGCGTTGGTGGTGGCGTTTGTCGACGGAATCGCGATCAGGCCCCGGACGTAGCCCTGGGCGCTGGCGCTGGCGTTCAGCTGGGTGTGGTTGGACCCGGTGGGATCGTCGCCGGCGGTGAGGGCGATGTTGCCGTCGGCGGTCAGCTGGTCACCGGCGCCCAGGGTCACATTCTGGGTCCCGTACAGGCTGGTGTTGGCATGGGCAACGCCAACCGCGGCCACCCCCCAGGTGGACACGTCGGACTCGGTCGACGCGGCGACGCTCTCCCAGGTGCCGACGCCGATGTCGCCGGTGCTGCCCAGCGTTCCGTTCTTGCCCAGCGATACCGAGTCGCCCATGGTGGCGGTGAAGTCCGCCTGGGTGCCGGCGCCGTCGATGGCGCCGCCGGTCGACAGCGTCACCACGTCGGCCGCCTGCACGTCGGTGGAGGCCGAGATCGTCAGGTCATCGACACCGATCCCCTTCAGCGACGACAGCGGCACGCTCGCCACCTGGAAGTCAAAGCCGTCGGCGACGATGACCTTGGCGTTGCCGGTGAACGTGGTCTGTGAGATCGCCGCCGTGGCGCTGATTCCGCCGCCGCCGCCGGCGGACACCGCGGTGCCGGTCTCATACTGGAAGAAGTTGTCCTCGGCGGTGATCGCCATCGGCCCGGCCGAGATGATCATGATCCCCGGCACGTTGGTGGTCGCGTTCGCCGTGCTGGTGGCCGTGGAGGTGGCGCCGCTGGCGCTGAGCACGCCCGCGCTGGTGGAGTCAGCCGAGGCGAAGTAGTCGCTGTTGTGCTGGGCGTCGATGGTCACACCCCCGGCGATGATCTCCTCGGTGGGGCTGCCACTCGGCGGCGCGATCAGGTTGGTCGTCGCCGAGCCGGTGTCGTTGGTGGAGGCGAGCGACGCGTTGCCGGCGACCACACCGCCGCTGCCCGCCACCGTCGTGGCCACGTTGGCGTCGGTGGCGTTGGCCTCGACGGTCAGCGAACCCAGCCGCGGATCGGACATCTGCGGTAGGTAGCCGAAGTTGGCAGTGGTGTCGATGTTGGAGCTGGAACTGGCGGTGCTGGCGCCGACCGCGATCGCCGACCCGGCCGTGCCGGAGGAGTAGGACTGCTGCAGGCTGGAGTCCAGGGCGCTGACGCCAACGGCGCCGTTGGGGAGCGTGACGTTGTTGCCGAGGGTCGCGGTCACCAGCGATGGTGCCGAGGAGCTGTCCTGCGCGGTTGCGGTGGCCGTCGTGGCGGCGACGCCGATCAGCGCCGAGCCGGAACTGCCGGTGGCGTACGCGTTGGAACTCGGCGTGCCGCTCGTCGCCGGCAGGGCGCGCTGGGCGGTGATCGACAGCGAGCCGGCAACCACGTCGGAGTTGTCGGCGAGGCTGGCGGTCACGTCGCCGCCGGCGTTGGCCGTGGCGATCGACACGCCCACCGAGACGGCGCCGTACGCGCCGCCGGTTGCCGTCGCGGACGCCTGCGGCGTGTACTTGGCGAGCACGCCGACCGCGCCGGTGGAGATGATCGAACCGGACAGCGAGGCGTTGGCGTACGGGTCCCCGGCGCCGTCGTTGGAGATCGACGCGGTCGCCGACGAGCCGTCACCGGCCAGGATCCCGCCGGAGACGGCATTGGAGTTGGCCGTCGGAGCACCGACGGCCGACGCGGTCACCGACACGCTCCCGGAGCCGGTCACAGGCCCGGTCAGGTAGGCATCGGTGAGGCCGTCCGAGGTCGCGGAGGCGACGCTGGAGCCGGCGCCCACCGCGCCGCCGGAGATGCCGGTTGTGGTGGCGCTGGGGGCAGCCCAGGAGTCGGCGGCAACCGTGATGGCGCCGCTGGCCGAGAGCGTGCTCGAGCTGGCAAAGCTCTTGACCGACGAGCCATCGGTGGAGGTGGCGGTGGCGCCGCTTGAGGCGATGAGCGCCCCTGACGATGCCTCGGCATCCGAGGTGGCGCCCAGCGGTGCGGTGGTGGTGGCGGCGCTGGTGCCGTCGGAGTTGGCGTTGTACAGCGCCGTGACCGAGATGGCGCCGCCCGTGCTGGTGACGCTGCCGCCCTGGATGTGGGTCTCGATCGTCGGTGAGGTGGTGGCGGTGGCCGTGGAACCGGCGGCGCTGGCGCCTGAGCTGTAGGAGTTGCCCTCGGCCTTGGCGTAGGCGTAGGCGTTCTCGCCGCCGGTCAGCGACACGTTGCCGGCGGCGGTCACGGTTGAGCTGTCGATCGTCGCCTGGACGGTCGGCGACACGGTGGCGGTGGCGACCGAGCCCGCGGCGGAGAAGGAGATGAGGCCGACGCTGACCGAGGTTGCGACCACGTGCGCCGTGCCGGACGAGGCATCCTGAGCCTGCACCTGGAGCGCGCCGCCGAGCGTCAGCGTGCTGCTTGAGATCCACGCCTTGATCGTCGACTCAAGCGTGGCTGTGTCGGTGGCGCCGCCGCCGGCCATCGAGAAGCCGGGGCTGAAGCTGAGGGCGACCGAGGCGGCGGCGGACTCGGACGAAACGGTGGCGGTTTCCTGGGCGTTGAGCGACAGCGTCCCGGCGGCGGTGGTGGTGGTGATCGCCGCCTGCGTGATGTAGGTCTCGACGTCGTCGGCGATGGTGTTGGCGGCGAGCGCGACCCCAACCGACACCGAGCCGCCCCCCAGGCCGCCGAAGGACGCCGCGATCGCCGCCGCGCCGCCGAAGGCGGTGATTGACGGGGTGTCGTTGGCCGACAGCGACACCGCGCCACCGCTGCCGACGGAGGCGCTCGGGCCGGTGATGTAGGCCTGCACGTCGGTCGACACCCAGTTGGTGACCGAGACGCCCGCCCCGGCGCCCGCGCCGGCCACGGCGCCGGCGGCGACCGCCGCCGAGGCGGCGTCGACCGTCGAGTTGATCGTGGCGTCGTTGACCGTCTTCAGGCCGACCTGGTTGGCGGCGGTGACCTGTGCACCCTGGATGTAGGCCTCCACCTGGTTCGGCGTCTGGGTGGGCGCGTCGGTGGTCAGCGCGCCCGGCGTGTAGCCGATCAGGTTCTCGGCCGTGGAGGAGCCGATGGCGATCCCCACACCACCGCCCCCGGCGCCGACAGCGGCCGCCAGGGCGGCGATCGTCGCCGTGATCGAGCCGCCCCCGGTGGCCGAGAGCGAGACCGACCCGCCGCTCTGGACCGACCCGCCGTTGATGATCGCGTCGGTGTTGGTCAGGATCGTGTTCCGCGCGTCGGCGCCGGAGCCGGCGAGCGCGACCCCGGCGATGCCGCCGCCGACAGCAAGGCTGGCGGCCGTGGCGGTGGAGGTGATGGTGGCCGACTCCTGGGCGCTGAGCGATACGTCGCCGAGCGTGACCGGCGTCCACAGCGCGGTGTTGGCGTAATTCTCGGCGGTGAGGTTCAGGGTCCCCGCCGGGCCGGTGTAGGCGTAGGTGGCACCGGGCGTGGCGCCGATGAGGGCAAACAGCGACGAGGTGGCGTAGTCCACAGCGCCCAGGTCGAGGTTCTGACCCTGGGCGGCGGTGCCCACAAATTCATAGCTGGCGCCGGGGGTGCCGCCGACCAGGACCCACTCAGACCCGGTGTAGGCATCCGCCGTGGCCGGGGCGCTGAGGTTGATCGACTTCCCGGCGGGACCCTCGTAGGCATAAAGGGCGCCGATCGTGCCCGCGCCCGTGAAGCCGGACCCAATCTGGACCGTCTGTCCGTCCTGCATCTTCTGCACGCCGGCGTCGGTGGTCGTGTACACCGGCGTGGCAAAGCTCGGCGAGAGCTGCACGATCTGCCCGGTCGTGAGGCTCACGATCTGCCTGGCGCCACCCTGCACGACGTCGTTCGCCGGCGGATAGTCGCCGCCGACGGTCACCATGTCGCCGGGCGTCAGCGTCGCCGACGTCTGGTCGCTGGTGTACGCGGCCGTGGAGTTGACCGTGCTGGCGCCCTCAATCTCGGCCAGGACCTGGTTGGCGATCGTGTTGTAGGCGGTGTCGGCGCCGACCGACGCGGCCACGCCGGCGGTGCCGAAGGCGGCCGACACCGAGGCCGAGCCGGAGAGCACCGTCACCGAGGAGTTGTCGGTGGCCTGCAGCGACACCGACTGGGCGTTGACGTGCGCGCCGCCCTTGATCAGCGCCTCGATGGCGGCGTAGATGGTGTTGGTCGTGCCCGCGCCGGCGCCGCTGACGCCGACCCCGGCATACCCGCCCCCGGCGACGGCGACCGAGCCGGCCACGACCGTGGCGGCGATGGTGGCGGTGTCGTTGGCCGTCGCCGACAGTTGGCCGGCGGTATCGATGGTGCCGCCGTTGACGTACGCCTGCACCTGGAACGGGGTGCCCTGCGTGCCGACCGTGTTCTGGGCCAGGGCGGCGCCGAGCGAGGCGCCGACGCCGGCCGCGCCGCCGCCGGCCACGGCGGCCGACGCCGCGACAACCGTGGCCGAGATCGACGAACTCGCGCTGGACGAGAGCGACACTCCGCTCACGCTGTGGACGGTCGTCGACGCGATGTCGGCCAGAACCGAGCCGGAGATGGCGTTGGACGCCTCCGCGCCGGCGCCGCTGACGGCCACCCCGGCGACGCCGGCGAGCGCCGCCGACAGCGAGGCCGCGGCGGTGGTGGCGCTGATTGAGCCGCTGCCGGTGGCCGAGAGCGAGACCGAGCCCGGGCTGGTGACAATCGCCGGGGCGCCTTGGATGTAGGCCTGGACGTTGGCGTCGATGGTGTTGAAGGCCAGCGCGACGCCGACCGACACCGACACGCCGGCGGTCCCGCCGAAGGAGGCGGCCAGCGACGCGGCCACGGTCAGGGCCTGTATTGACGCCGAGTCGGTGGCCTGAAGCGACAGCGAACCGGCGCTGATGCCGGAGGCGGCAGTGCCCTGGATGTCGGCGGTGACGCTCTGGTAGATCCCATTGATGGCCGTCGAGCCGGCACCGGCCACCGCCACCCCGGCGGTGCCGCCGCCGGCCAGCGCCGCGGCGCCGGCAATGACGAGCGCGCCGATCTGTCCTGACGCGGTGGCGGTCAACTGCAGGGCGCCGGTCGTCTGGATGCTCGAGCTCTGGATGTAGGCCTGGATCGCGGCCGGCGTGCCGCTGGCGCCGATCTCGTTGTTGGCGATCGACAGACCGATGGCGACGCCGACGCCGGCCGTTCCACCGCCGCCGACCGAGGCGGCGACCGCGGCAATCGTGGCGGTAATGGCGGCGCTGTCGGTGGCCTGCAGCGACACCGAGGCGGCACCGGTGATCTTGCTGGACGCGATGTACGCGCTCACCGCGGTGGAGACGTTGTTGAACGCGACGGCCCCGGCGCCGGCGACCGAGACGCCGACCGAGCCGATCCCAACGGCCAGCGAGGCAGCGATGGCGGTGGCGTCAATCGTCGACTGCGACACGTACAGCTGACCGCCGATGTCGGTGATCACGTACGACGGTCCGCCGTTGGATGCGATCTCCCAGGCGGTGCCGGCGACGGCCGGGGTCACACCCGGCGCCGTCCCGTTGAGCTGCTGCACCGACAGCTGCGGCGGGTTGCTGGTGGAGATCACGCCGGCGGTCTGCAGCGCGGCCAGCAACGTGGCCATGGCGGGATCGGACTGCTGGTCGGAGGTGCTCTTGGCGCTGAGCGTGTCGAGCTGCGTGACCGTGATGCCATAGCCGCTGAGGTTGAGTTGGCTGTTGGTCGTCTGGTCGGCGACCGGGATCCCGTTCTCGGCGGCGGTGATCTGAAGCGCCCCCGCTCCGGCGCTGACGCCGTGAGAGGCGTTGCTGATGTCGGCGGCGACCGTGCCCGAGACGCTGTTGAGGGCAATGGCCAGCCCGATCGAGACGGCCACGCCGGCGTCGCCGAACCCGCCGGCGACGCTGGCCGCGCCGGCGAACACCTGGATGGCCGCCGCGTCGGTGGCCTGCAGCGTGATCCCGTCGGTGGAGATTCCGGTTGCGCCGTCACCGTTGATGTAGGCCTGGACGTTGTCGACGATCTCGTTCTGGGTGAAGACGCCGCCGGCGCTGACGCCGACGCCCGCGTCCCCGCCGCCCGCCACCGCGACGGAGGCGGCGAACACGACCGCCTGGATCGCGGAGCCCTGGCTGGCGGTGATCAACAGGCTGCCGGAGCTCTGGATGCTCGACCCCTGGCTGTAGGCCTGCACCTGTCCCGGCGACTGGGTCATCCCGATCTGCTCCCAGTTGCTTGAGTCCTGGTAGCTCATCGTGGACAGGTCGATCTGATCGGCGATGGCGCCGCTGGCACCGATGTACTTGTAGACGTGGCCGACGTTGGGGCCGCTCAGGACCTCGACGGTGTCGCCGGTGTTGAGCGTGGCCGGGGTGTTGTCGGTGGTGTACGTGGCCGATCCGCCGGCGCCGAGGTCCTGCCACAGCGACGTGTTGGTGAAGTCCTGGCGGCTGAGGAAGATGACCTGGCCGGTCAGCTGCGGGCCGATGTACGTAAACGTCTGGCCGCTCAACGGGCCGCTGGCGATGCTCACGGTGTCGCCCGGGTTCAGGGTGGCGGGCAGATCGCTGGAGGTGTAGGTCGTCGTCGCCTGCGCGGTGGGCTCCACGCCGATCAGGTTGCGGGCCACCGACAGGCCGACGGCCACGCCCACGCCCGCGTTGCCGCCGACGGCGACGCTGGCCGAGTAGGCGAGCACGATCGCCTGGATCGAGTCGGTGGCCGATGTCTCGATTGAGACGGACCCAATCGGCGCGGCGGAGGTGCCGAGCGAGCTGCCGATGACCTCCGCATTGGCGGTGGAGGTGATGACGTTGAGCGACACCGCGCCGCCGCCGCCGACCGACACGCCCGTGTCGCCGGTGGCCACCGAGACCGCGGCCGAGGCCGACGTCGAGCTGATCGAGCCGCTGCTGGTGGCGGTCACCGTCACGCTCCCGGAGCCGCCGATGACCGCCGAGCTGATCTCGGCCAGCAGGGTTGAGCTGATCGTGTTCTGGGCGACGGCCAGCCCGATGCTGATCGCCACCCCGGCGCTGGCTCCAACGCCGACGCTGACGGCGCCGGCGATCGTCAGGGCGTTGATCGATCGCGAATCGGTCGCCTGGACGGTCAGCCCGCTCCCGGCGGAGATCGTCTGTTTGTTGGCGGCGAGGATGTTGGCGATCTCGGCGGTGGTGGAGCCGCCGATCGTGTTGATGGCCACCGCACCGCCGACCGTGACCGCGCCCTGGGCGCCGGAGCCGCCGGACACGGCCACCGCGCCGCCGAGCGCATAGGCGTTGATCCCCGGCGAGGCGTTGTCCTCCGGAGTGTTGTTGACCGTGAAGGTCGGATCGGTGGACGCGTTGTCCGATGTGGCGGTGACGCCGATGGCGCCGGGCGCGGTCACGCTGGAGCTGGAGATCTCGGCGAGCACGGTGGGCGTGATCGAGCTGGCGGCCACCGACAGCCCCACGGCCACCGAGCCGCTCGAGCTGCCGCCGAACTTGCCGGACAGGCCCAGCGCGCCGGCGATGGCCTCAATCGAGGAGGAGTCGGTGGCGCCGACGCTGACGCCCGCGCCGGTGCTGGAGGCGGTCACGCCGCTGGCCGAGATCGTCGCCTCGGTGTCGGTGGTGATGGTGTTACCGGAGCCTGAGCCGGCGCCCGCAAACGCCGCGCCGCCGCCTGAGCCGCCGGAGACCGAGCCGGCCACGCCGATCGTGATCGCCTCGACGGCCGCCGATTCGGTGGCCGTCAGCGTGAGGCCGGCGGGAACCGTCAACGTCGAGACCGAGTCGATGGTCGCATGGACCGAGTTGTCGATCGAGTTGATGGCGATGGCCGCGCCGATGCTGATGTTGGCGCCGCCACTGGAGGAGATACGCAGGCCGAAGGCGGCCGAGCCGGCGACAGCGAAGACCTGCGAGCTGTCGGTGGCTGTGACGGTGGCGCTGCCGGTGAGCGTCACCGTGGGAACGCTTGACAGGTTGGCCAGGACCGTGTCGTTGATCGTGTTGCCCGATCCCGCGCCCGCCCCGTTGAAGGAAGCGCCGCTGCCGCTGGATCCGGTGGCGACCGAGCCGCCGCCGGCGATCGTCCAGGCGTTGACGGTCGAGGTATCGCTGGCCTCGATGTCCAGCGTCGTCGCCCCCACGCTGGTCGCTCCGGTCACCTCGGCGGTGACGTTGCTGGTGACCTTGTTGACGGCGACGGAGAGTCCGATGGCGACCGCATTAGGAGGCCCGCGGGCAAGGACGAACGAGACGCCGCCGGCCTGGGTGTTGATGGTGTTGTTGTCGGTCGCCTTGACGGTCAGCCCGGTGCCGGCGGTGACGCTGCCGCCGGTGATCGTGGCGTACACGTTCTGGGAGACGGTGGCGCCCGCGCCGCTGCCGGCACCGGCGAATGTGAAGCCGCCGCTGCCGCCGGAGGTGATGGCGCCGGCTACGCCGACGGCCCAGGTGGTGATCTGAGCGGTTGACTTCGCCGTCACCTGGATGTCGCCGGCGGAGTTCAGTGTGGTGTTGTCGGTGCTGGCCTGGATCGTGCGGCTGTCGGAGTTGATCGCCACCGCGGCCCCGATGGCCACCGAGGCCGGGCTCTGGGAGAGGGAGATGAGAATCCCGGCCGCGCCGGCGTCACCGTTGATGGACGTGGAGTCGGTCGCCTTGACCTCGATCCCGTTGGCGGTGGTCCCGGTGGTGGTCAGCGAGCCGCCGCTGACGGTGGCCGTCACGTCACCGGTCACGACGTCGACCATGACGACGCCGGCGCCCGCGAACTGGAAGCCGCCAGACTTGCCTGAGCCCTTGAACGTGCCGCCGCCGGCAACGCCCACGGAGTAGATCGTGCCGGTCGCGCTTGCCAGCACGGTGAGTCCGCCATCGGCGCTGAGCGTGCTGTCGGTGATCGTCACCGGGACGTCCTGCTCCATGGAGTTGACGGCGATCGTGATGCCGACGGCGACGTGGGTGTTGTTGCTGTTGCCCGCGCCCTCCGGGTCCTTGCTGGGCTGCAGCACGCCGAGCGCGATCGCGCCGACGCCGGCGTCGATCGTGCTCGTGTCGGTGGCGGTGATCTGGGCGGCGCCGCCGTTGGCCTTGATGGTGGCGTCGGTGACGGTGGCCTCGGCCGAGGTGGTGCCGATGTTGATGGCGATGGTGGCCGCGACGGCGCTCTGACCGAGCCCGCCGGACAGGCTGACCGCGATCACGTCGATCCCGTCGGTGGCCGTCTGCGTGTACGCACCGCCGAACGTCAGCGACGGATTGTCGGTGGTGTTTCCAACGGTCAGCGGCTCGACGATCGCCCGCGTGTGCTGGGTCAACTGGTTGAGGGCCAGTGCCGCGCCGATGCCCACCTGACCGCCGAGGGCCAGGCCGCCGGCGACCGCCACCTCCGAGGTGGTGTCAGACGCCGTCACCGAGCCCGCGCCGGCGAGGCTGGCAGTGGCGCCCTCCACGATGGCCTCGGTGGTGGCGGTGATCTGTTGCCACGACACCGAGCCGGCGATCCCGATCGCCTTGCCCGCGCTGGCGCCGGCCGCGCCCACGGTGGCGACGTACTGGCGGCCGCTGCGGGTGGCCGACACCGTGAGCGATCCGCCGTTGGAGATCGTCGTTCCGATGACCAGGGCGCGGGTCGTGTCGTTGATGATGTTGACCAGGAACGCACCGGCGAACGCGATGTTGGTGTTCTTGCCCGCTCCCTTATCGACGGACAGCGCGCCGGCGCCGCCGATCACATCGGTCGTCTGGGACGCCGCCACGGTGACCGGATCGGTGGCACCGGCCGTGACCTGCCCCAGATCGTTGATGTACGCCAGCGTCGTGTCGGTCACGACGTTGACCCCGGCGGCGCCCGCGACCGCAACCCCGGTCTTGGTGGCCGGCTTGTCCTGGGCCGTCGGCGTCTCGCCGAACAGGTTGGGCAGCGAGATCCCATCGAGCGGATCCTCGGTCTGCTCGGACTTGCCCTTGGTGAGCACGGTGCCGGCGACGGCGAACGCCAGGTACACGCCGTCGTTGTGCGCGTTGACCGTGACCGGGCCGCTGACGTTGATATCGGTGCCGCCGTTGCCCGGGGCGCTCAGGTCAAGCGCTCCAATGACCGCGCGGGTGGTGCGATTGATGATGCCGATGGCGACGCTGACTCCGATCCCAACGCCGTGGCCGGTGGACAGGTCGCCGGCGCCCTCCAGCGCCGTCTCCAGCGAGGTCGCCGAGACGGCGAGCGGGCCGCCGGTGATGCGCGCTCCGGTGTCGATCTGGGCCAGCGTGTCGCTGTTCTGGATCAGGAGCGACACCGTGCCGGACACGGTCGTCCCGTCGGCCGCCGCGCCCGCCTGCGAGAGCGTGAACACCATCGCGTACTCGGTGGCCTGCACGTACGTCCCGCCCTCGGCCCCGCTGGCGATGGCGACGTCCGGAGCCACGATGGCGTGGGTGGTGTTGGTGAGCACGATCCCCACGAATGAGCCGCCGACGCCGGTGGCACTGGTGCCGGGAGCCTGGCCGGTGGCCGACGAGCCGGACTGGGACTTGACCTGGCCGGCGACGGCGATGAGCGCGTCGGAGTTCTCGGCGCTGATGACCACCATCTGGGCGGCCGGCGGGCTCGCCTTGGTGGACTGGTTGATCTGGGTCCCGCCGGCGATGTTCGTCTCGGCGTCGCCGGTCATGAACAGGAACGTCACCGAGGCCGCGAAGGCCACGTTTGAGCCCTGCGCGGCGGCGCTGGACAGCCCGTTGGCGAACAGCAGCAGCGGCGCCGCCGAGCTGTAGTAGACGACGTTCTCGATCGTCGTCACAGCGGCACCGGAGCGGAACGCCCCGACCAGCTCGCCGACCGAGGTCGGGAGGCCGGAGAGCGTCGTCAGCAGCGGATAGCTCGTCTGCGATGAGATCACGGTCGCCCCGGCGGCGTTGAGGATCGCGCCGGCGCCGACGTTCGTGGTGGCGCTGTTGTAGTCGTCGGCGATGGCCAGCGCGGCGCTGACCGCGCTCTGGTGCTGGGAGACCGTGCGGTTCTCCTTCGGCTTTGACGACGTACCTGAGATCTTGGCCGCGGCGTACACCTGGGCGGTCTCGGCGGCACTCGCGTTGACGATCAGATCGCCGGCTGAGGTGAGCTGAGCGCCCGGACCGACGGTGACGTTGACCGTGTGATCGGCGTAGGTGAACGCGAACGCCCCGGCCGCGGCGAACTTCTGCTTGGCCGGCAGCTGGTCCTGTTTCTGCGTCGACCCCAGCGCGGCCGCCAGCTTCCACACCAGCCCGTTGATGATCCGGTTGGCCTGGCCCTGAGTGGCGCTCTTCTGGAAGTTCTTGGCCGACTGGAGCTTCCCCGTCTTCGGATCACTGAGCGTCGCCTGGCCGATCGCCTCGTTCGTGCTCTGCAGCGTGGCGGTGGCACCGATCCCCTGAGCCTGCACCGGGGTGAGCGAGTGGACGGCGATGAGCTCGTATCCCGTGCCCGTGCAGGCGGAACCGGCGGGGGCGCCGGCGGTGCACCCGAGGTTGATGGCGTCGCCGGCGGCGGCCGCGGCGGGGCTGGCCGCCAGCTGGATCGTCTCACCGAGGCCGAACGAGACCAGCGCCTCGTTGCCGGCCGGGTCGTACTGGCTCTGCGGAACGATCACCCAGTAGATCTGGCCGTCTTTCAATCCCGGGATCGCCGGGTTGCCGGCACCCTGCACGTAGAGCACCGGCTGGCCGCTCTCCAGTTGCGTGCCGAGCAGGTTGAACGACAGCCCGCTGCCGCTGGCGCGTCCCAGCGAGATCGTGATCTGGTTGGTGTTGGCGTCGATCCCGGTCGCGCCGGTGAGGTTTGACCCGCTGCTCGTCGTGCCGTCAAACGTCTTGGTGATCGTCGTCGCGCCGCTCGGCAGGCCCTTGATCGGCCCCACGGACGAGTTGTTCAAAGATGCCGCCACCCCCAGCAGGGCGTCCTCGAAGGTCTTCGCCAGCTGGATGTGGTTGGGATCGCCGGCGAGGCGGATCACGTAGTACGTCGTTCCGTTCACCAGCCCAAGCAGCGGGCCGCCGATCGAGATGCCATCGGCGTTGGAGTAGACGACCGGATCGCCCGTCTGGAGCGCGTTGGGCCCGACGTAGATGGTGTTGGCGGTCGTGTCGACGTAGCCGAGGGAGCTGGAGCTTGAGACCGTCGGGTCGAACAGGAGCGTGGTCGTCGACCCCGGGCCGACGTTGGCGGTCATGTTGCCGTCGATCGTCGTCAGGACATTGGCGTCCGAGAGGCCGATGGCGATGCCGATCCCCACCGTCCCGTTGGTGTAGCTGGAGGCCTTGGCCTTGGGGTCGGACTTCAGCTGGCCGGTGGCGTTGAAGTTGGCGTCCTGGCCCGCGGTCACCGTCGCCCCGGACTCCAGCGTCGCGGTGGAGGTGACGCTGGCGTACGTGACCGCGATGGCGAGCGCCGTCTGCGTCGGGTCCGGCGGGTTCTGGCCCTGGTAGCGGCCGGTCGAGGACGACATCGTGGCGGTGGCGAGGGCGTTGGCCAGGACGTCGACGGCGCCGCTGGCGGTCAGCGTGGCGTTCTGCCCGACGTCGATGGTCGCGCTGACGATCGCCTGGGAGTACCCGACGGTGAACAGCTCGCTCTTGGCCGTCCCGGCGCTGGTGAGCTCGGAATCGGCGAGGATCTGAAGCGACCCGTTGGTGGCGTCCAGCGCGGCGCCCTGGCCGATCGTGACCGACATCGTCGCCGACCGGACGAGAACGCTGAGGGGCAGTTTGCTGCCGAACTCGCTGTTGAGCAGACCGGTCACCTTGCTGCCCTTGTTCAGGTAGCCGGCCAGCGTGCTGGAGACCGACGCCAGTTCGCTCTGGCTGGTGTTGGTGTCGGCCGCGTAGCCGACCAGCGAGATGCTGCCCGCGCTCAGAGTTGCGCCGGCGCCGATCGAGATTGAGGCGCTGAGGTCTTCGACGCTGACGCCGAGGGTCGTCGAGGGCACCACAACCGACTGCACCAACACGTCGATCGTGCCGGCGTTGGAGGTCTTGACCGATGCGCCCGGGTTGACGGTGAACGTGTTGGCCAGGACCGTCAGGCTGCCGGCGCCGAGGTTGACGGTTCCGGCGATGACCACGGAGGTGGCATCGGTGCTGGAGATGTGAACCTGGTCGCTGGCCTGCTGCCCGGCCGTCGCGTTGGCGGTGCCGGACTTGACGCCGAACGCCACCGATGCCGTCCCAAAGATCGCGATCGACGCGTTGAAGGCGGTGTCGAGCGTGTCGATGGTGATCGTGTCGGTGCCGCCCTGGCCGAGGATCAGCAGCGTGCCCACCGGGTCATCGAACGGAGCCTGGGCGACGCCGTTGAGGACGATCTGGGTCATCCCGGGCTGACCGGGGGCGGCCTGGATGACGATCGTGTCGCCTCCGGCGGTGCCGTTGACCGTGTACACGCTCGGGGCCTTGTCGGTCACGGTCTGCATGCCGCTGTAGGAGATGGCGCTGCAGACGCCTGACGGTGGCGTGAGACCGGGACCGCACGGCTCCGACAGGAGGTTGCCGGTGCCACCCTGGCCGACGAGATCGGTGATGCCGCTGAATTGGGTTCCGTCGACGAGCCCGGAATTGTTCCCCGTGATCTGGAACTGGCCGCCGCCGGCCGGGGGGCCGTACAGGGTCTGCGTGCCGACGCCCCCACCGATGACCTCGGCGAATCCGGTGAAGCTGGTGACGTTGGTGGAACCGACCTGACCCGTCCCGGCGCCGGTGATCGTCCAGTCGGTGGAGGCGGCGGGACCGGTCAGCGTGTCGGCGCCGCTCTGGCCAAGGAGGTTGGCGAACTTGGAGAACGCGACCGCACCGATCGTGCCGGCGCCGGCGCCGGTCAGCGTCCACGCCGGCGCGGGCGAATTGACCGTGGGACCGGCCAGGGTGTCCGCGCCGCTGCCACCCTGAAGCGTGGCGAAGTTGGTGTAGTTCTGCCCGGCGATCGTCCCGTTGCCGGCCCCATCGGTGGTGAACGTGGTGGCGGTGGGCCCGCCGACGAGCGTGTTGCCGGTCCCGGACCCGCCGTTGAGCGTCAGCGACGGCACACCGTTGTCGAGCGACTGGAGCGTGACGGTGTTGGAGTCGCCGCTCAGCAGGACGATCAGCTGGGTGGAGGGGTCGCTGAATTGGGTCTGGCCAAACCGGCCGTCGATCTCCATCGCGATGCCGTTGGCGCCGCCGCTGACCGACTTGATGGTGAGGGAGTCGCTCCCCGCGGCCGCGCCGTAGTAGGTGAACACCGGTGGCGTGTACGCGGTCACCGTCCCCATGCCGCTGTAGGCGGCGCCGGCGGCGGTCCCGGCCCCGGCGCCACTGGGCGTCCATCCCGGCGCGTTGAGCGTGTCGCTGCCTGAGCCGGTCAGCGTCTTGAACGTGACGAACGCCAGCGGGTTGGTGACCTTCGGGAAGGTGAGGGTGCCGGACCCGTTGCCGTCCAGCGTCCAGGTGGCGCCGGAGACGTCGTTGACGAGCGTGTCGCCGTTCGACCCGGCGAGCAACGTGGCGATCTTGCTGAACTGGTAGGTGCCGGCGGAGGTGGCGATCGTCACCGTGCCGGCGGGGTTGACGGTCCACGTGGCAGCAGCGCTCGTCCCGGTGACGGTGTCGCCGAGCGTGCCGCTGCCCCCGCTGCCGGTGAAGCTCCCCACCCCGGTGATCGTGAATCCGGCCACTGATACGCCGCCGCCGTCGCGCAGCGTCCACGCGGTGGCGGTGCCGGGGCCGGTCAGCGTGTCGCCATTGCCGCTGGCGGTGATCCCGTCGAAGCCAACGAACGTCATCACCGCCGTCTTGGACCCCGGCGTGGCGAACGTGCCGGCACCGTTGCCCGTGATCGTCCACGTGTACGGGCTGGACGTGATCAGCGTGTTGTCGCCCGGCGCCCCGTAGCCGCCGATCAGGGTCGAGATCCCCGCAAACGAGATCTCGGTGGTCGCGGTGCCGTTGATCGTGGCCACGGCGATGCCGGCACCGAGACCGGGATCGGAGATGGTCCAGGTGGTGGAATCCGCAAACGCGCCGCTGAGGCTGTCTGCGCCCCCCCGCGAGTTGAGCGTCGTGAAGTTGTTGAACGAGATCGAGCCGGTGAAGCCGGTCGCCGGCGGGGCCGTGCCGATGTACAGGTTGCCGGCGGCATCAATGGCCACGCACCGCTGGGCGCTGGGGCACGAGATCCCGGTCACCAGGTCAAACAGGCCGGCCGGCGCCCCGACGCTCCAGCTGTTGGGCGGCTGGTTTGACGAGATCAGAGCCCCAAACAGGTCCCCGGCGACGCACAGGCCGCTCGTGCACGAGACCGCGGTCAAGGCGTTGCTCCCATCGACGTTCATCAGCGACCAGGCACCGGCGCCGGCCGCCGGGTCCTGAGAGCCGACGAGCGAGCCATTGACGTCGGTGGCGACGCACACTGAGTCGGTTGAGCAGGAGATCGCGGCGAGAGCCCCGGCGGAGTCCACAAGCGCCGAACTCCAGGCCGAGGCGCCGCCAGTCGGATTGGTGGAGGCGATCACCTGCCCCAGCCTGTCGGAGGCGACGCACAGGGTGGCCAGCGGGCACGAGATCCCGGTCAGCTGGTTGGACCCGTCGATGTTCGTCTGCGCCCAGCCGCCCGCTCCTGACGGTGGAGCGCTGTAGACGAAGACGTTGCCAATCCCGTCGATGGCGGCGCACAGGGTGCCGTCGGAACTGCACGAGACGCCGGCGAGTGCGTGGGTGCCGTCGATCGATGTCACCGTCCACGCCGCCGCGCCACCCGTGGGATTGGTGGAGGTGAGGACGTTGCCGGCGTTGTCGACCGCCGCGCACATCGTGGTGTTGCACGACAGGCCGGTGATCGCGTGGGAGCCGTCAGGTCCGGCCACCGAGGTCCAGGTGCCGGACGGATCGCTCGCTGTCAGGAGGTTGCCGGTCTGGTTAAACGCGACGCACACACCGGCGGTGGTGCAGGAGACAGCCACCGCCACGTCGTTGGGGGTCCCCAGCTGCGTCGTCGTCCAGTTCAGAGGAGACGACGAGGATGGAAGTCCGGTGCCGCCCCCCGTGCCGGTCAGGGTCCAGGCATACGGAGTCTGCGGACCGTTGAGCGTGTTGTTTCCGGTGCCGCCGATCAACGACAGCTGACCGGAGAACGTGGGGATGGCGCCGATCGTGACGGTGTTGTTCTGATCGCCGGTCTCGATCAGGAGCGCGGTGGTGGGCGCCATGACGTCGAGCGTCACGGGATTGCCGCCGTTGACCGCCGGGTTGACGTCGATGATGTCGATCCCGGTGCCGCCGTCGCCCTGGAGCGTGATCGCGTTGTCCCCGGACGGCGCCTGCCAGGTGAGCGTGTCGACCGCGGCCTGCTGGGTCGTGGTGAAGCCGGAGTAGGCGATGCCGAGAACCGTGCCTGAGGACGGCACCGCCGGGGCGGTCAGCGTGTCGCTGCCCGAGCCCGTGATGCTGTCAAAGCCGGTGAACGAGAAGCCGTTGATGTCGCCCTGGCCGGTGCCGTTGATCGTCCACGTCTGCTGGGTCGACGGGCCCGTGAGGGCGTTGGGACCGGGACCGTCGGCCTCGATGCCGGTGAGGCCGCTGTACGTGATCGCGCCGAAGTCGGTTCCGGCCGAGGTGGCGGTCCCGCCGCCGTTGCCGTCATAGGTCCAGTTGGTGCCGGCGGTCAGGTTCTGCACGGCGAGCGTGTCGTTGCCGGCCCCGCCCGTGACCGTGATGGGCACCGAGATGGGCCCGCCGCTCACGTCGAGGGTGATGTTGACGTCGTTGGAATCGCTGCTGGTGATGTTGAGCTTCGTCAGCGGCGCGAACGGGATCAGGATCTGGTCGTTGTTGACCGTGACCGCGAGGTTGCTCCCCGCCCGGGCCAGCGTCGTGTCGATCGTGCTGGAGATGTTCTGCAGTGAGGCCGGCTCACCCAGCGTCACGGTCACCGTCCCGGCATTGACCGCCACATCGCCGGTTCCGGCCTGGAGGTCGAGGGCGCCGGTGTAGGGAAGCGACGGGTCGACCGAGATCGTCGTGGCGTCGGTGGGGTCGCCGACGATCTGCAGCAGCGACGTGGGCGCCACGATGTCCAGCACGCTCGTCACCGAGGTGGTATTGCCGTTCACGTCGGTGGTGGTGTTGACGTCGACGATCTGCAGCGTCAGCTGGCCGGCACCGGGCGTGGTGTTGGCGCTGATCCCAATCGCGTTCTGGCCGGAGGGCGCCTGGTAGGTGAAGTCGGTCCCGGCGGCCAGGGTGCTGGTGCCGATCCCGGCATAGCTGATGCCGAGCACGCTGCCGGTGCCGGCGGTGGTTCCCGGCGTGACCGTCGTTGGGACCACCAGGGTGTCGCTGTTGTTGCCGGAGCCGCTGGTGATCTGGTTGACGCCGGTGAAGGCGAGTCCGGCCACGGTGCCGGTCTCGGTGCCGGCGACGGTCCAGGTGGTGGCACCCGACGGGCCGGTCAGCGCGTTGGCGTAGGTGGAATCAAGCGACAGGACCGAGACCCCGGTGGCGGTGACCGTTCCGAAGTCGCCGCCGGCGCTTGAGCCGGAGAGGGTGGTGCCGTTCCAGGTCCAGGCGGTGTTCGACGCCAGGCCGGGGAACGAGAGCGCGCTGCCGGAGGTGCCGTTGAAGCTGATCGCCAGCGGCGAGCACGCGGCGCCCAGGGTGCTGGAGGCGCACAGGGCGCCGCCGGAGAGATCGACGGTCAGCGTGTTGCCGGCGCCGGCTGAGATCGAGATGCCGCTCAGGCCGACCAGGGGCGAGGACTGAATCGTGCCGTCGGAGAAGACGAGGTCCAGCGTGTTGTTGTCGACCCGCAGCGTCTCGCTGGTGACCGAAGGGTCGAGCGTCACGTTCCAGATCCCGGACGCCACCACATAGGTGGAGAAGTGGGGCAGCCCGGCGGAGACCGTCCCGCTCGCCGCGCTGTCGGTGGAGGCGATCGGCTGCGGGCCGTTGACCGGGTCCAGGTAATAGATCTGGCCGGTGGAGACGCCGGCGACGGTGAGCACCGGCGGGCTGTTGAAGTGCTCAATCAGCGCGCCCGTCTGGACATCGACGGCCTGCAGGCTGTAGGCGAGAGAGTCGGCGGTGAGCCCCTGGAGCCCCGTCGGCTGCTCGGCGGTCACCGAGACATAGGCATCGGCGGGGAGGCTGCCGGGCGCGAACGTCAGTGTCGCCGCACCGGCGGTGATCGACCCGCCGGTGGCGGCATCGATCAGTACAGGTCCGTAGACGGTGGGGGGTCCGCGGGCGCTGGCGGTCGTGGTGTCGGTGGAGGAGACGGGGACATCGGTGGTGCCGAGGGCGGTGCCGGCCGTGGGCGGGTTGGGCACGCCGTCGCTGGGCGCCGCGTCCGCTGGACTGTTCTGGCCGTCGATCCCGGCCGCACCGCCGGCTGCCGGCACCGTGCCGACGGTCGGCGAGGCCGTCCCGTTGCCGACGACGAAGCCGGGGCCGCTCGGCGAGGTGGCCTGAGCGGCGGTGAGGGTGGTGGGCACGGTGCTCGGCGCGGCGAGCGACGTGTCGGCCATCGACGTCGCCCCAGTGACCGTGGGAGCGGTGACCTGGACGGTGGGGACGGTCACCGTGGTGGCCGTTGCTGCCGGCTCGGTCACCGCCAGTTGGGTCGGCTGGACGACGCTGACCGGCGCGGGGACGGCCTCGGTGGCCGGCGCCACGACATCGGCGGTGGGGACGGTCAGGGTCTCGGCGCTGGTGCCGGCCGTGGTGATGGCGGGAGCCGCCGGAGACGAGATCTCGGCCGTGCTGGGGGTGGAAGGTGTCGTCGAGACCGGAGTGGTGACGGGCGTCGACTGATCCGCCGCCGGGGCCGGAGCGGTGGCCGGTGGCTGGGACGTCGACTGATCGGCCGGCGGCTGGGGGGTCGCCGGGGCGGGTGCCGGCTGGGACGCCGGGGCGGGCGCCGGCTGGGACGCGGTCTGATCGGTCGCCGGGGCGGGCGCCGGCTGGGACGCGGTCTGATCCACCGCCGCGGCAGGCGCCGGCTGGGACGCGGTCTGATCCACCGCCGGGGCAGGCGCCGGCTGGGACGCCGTCTGATCGGTCGCCGGGCCAGGCGCCGGGGCGGGCGCCGGCTGGGACGTCGCCGGAGCGGGCGCCGTCTGATCGGCCGCCGGCTGAGCCGCCGGAGCGGGCGCCGATGAGCTCGGCGGCGGGGTCGAACCCCCGCCCGTCGCGATGTGCGCCTGCGCGCCGCCGGTGGCGGCCGGCGTGGCGGCAGCAGCGTCCACGTTCGACGCCGGCGGAGCCGCGGGAGCCGGCGTGGCCGCCACGGTCGGAGCGGGCGGCGCGGCCACCGGCTGCGGCGCGGGCGCCGCCGGGAGCGTGGGGGCCGGTGGGCCGGCGTTGACGACAACCGGCGCCGCGGCCAGCTGATGGGCAGGCGAGCCGGCACCGCGCGAGGCCCCCTTCTTGGGTGCCGGCATCTGCGAGTACGTGTTGTTGACGACCGGCACGCGGTGGTGGACGACCACGATGCGCCGCACCAGTCGCCGGGTGGACACGGTGTGGCGGACGACCCTCCGGACGGCGGCCGGGGACGTGCCGGCGGCCGCCGAGCCGGCTGCCGCGCGGGCCGGGGCGCCGCGGCGACCGGCGCCAGCCGGCGAACGCTCAACCTTCGGCACGGCAACGCGGGGGAACTGAACCGCCGGCAGCGACAGCGCCGGGAGCGTCACGGACGCCTGATCGGCGCCGGTGAAGATCCGCTCAAGCGTGGCGCAGGCCGTGCCGACATATGGGACCGTCAGCGCAAGCAGCGCCAGTACGGCAACCCACAGCCGCTGTCGCCTGGTGCCCAGGTGGCTGAGCCCGCACGTGCCGAGCTGCCCGGAGCTCGAGGCTCCGGCGTAGGCGGGCATAGCCCTATGCATAGCGCTGAATCAAGGGGGGTATTGGTATGTACGCGGCGCCCAGCCACGGGCGTGCCGGCGTGTGATGCGGGTTGGTCCTTCGCCTGCCCCGACGGACCGCGCGGCATAGTGGCAGAGAGTCGCCCCCCTGGCAATCTCGGCCGCAGCAGATGCGCTGGTTTCTTTAGGGTTGAAACCCGCGGATGGTCGTTTTTCTGACCGAACTGGACGAATGGCCGATCCGGCGGCAGCCCTCAGGTCGACCGATGATGGGCGCTCCAGTCGCTACGCCCAGGGCGGCGGGGGCCCGGGCTGACGCGTCACGCCCTCATACAGGGCGGCCTCCTGCCACGCCGGTCGGCGCGCGGGAGGGGGTGCGGGCGGCGGCGCCGTGGCGCGCATGAACTGCTCAACCGCCGCCACGACGGCGGCCGCCTCCTCCGGCGAGGCACCCGGGGCGACGATCGACAGCTGGGGCCGGCGGTTCACCCGCCCAGGGTATCGTCCGCGCCGTGGATCCGCTCCCCGTTCTCGGTCACGACGCTGTCCTGGAGGCGGTCTCGCCGGCCGCGGCCATCGCCCACGTCCACGAGGCCTTTCTCCGCTACCACGCCGGCGACTGGGTGATGCCGGCCAAGGTGTATCTCCAGAGCCCTCCGTTCGGCGACTTCCGGGCCATGCCGGCGCGGGGCGACGGGCTGGCACTGCTGAAGTGGATCACGTCGTTTCCGGGAAACCCGCAGCGGGGCCTGCCGACGGTGATGGGAGTCATCTGCCTGTCGGACGCCGAGACCGGGCAGCCGCTCATGCTCCTCGATGCGCGCTCGGTCACCGCCCTGCGCACCGGGGCGGTCGCCGCCGTGGCGACGCAGGCGCTGGCTCCGGCGAGCGCATCCACGGTCGGCATCATCGGTTGCGGGCTGCACGGGGCGTGGACGGCGCGCTGCCTCCAGGCCGCCGGCTACGCGCGCGGGGTCTGCTTTGACCCGCGGGCGGCGGCGGCGGAAGCCCTGGCTGCCGAGTTGGGGTGGAGCGTCGGCTCGCGCCCGGACGCCGTTCGCTGCGACGTCGTCTGCTGCATCACGCCGGGAGCCGAGGTGGTCGTCGACGTCGGGGACCTGCGGCCGGGCTTGCACCTCAACATGCTCGGCGCCGACGGTCCCGGCAAGGCGGAGGCCACGATCGGCGCCGTCGCATCATGCGCGCTGTTCTGTGACGAGTGGGAGCAGGCGTCGCACGGTGGCGAGCTGACCGGCGCCATCGAGGCCGGGCTCGTGGCCCGCGAGCAGGTGGCCGACCTCGGAGCGGTGCTCGCCGGCGACGCGCCGGGACGGCCCGGACCGGACGCGGTGACGCTGTTTGACTCGACCGGCCTGGCAATCCAGGACCTGGCGATCGCCGCTGCGGCGCACGCAGCGTGGCGGGCCGGATCGGCGCGCGCGCAGTCAGTCACGCTGTAGGCACGCGTCCGGCCGGCGGCCGGCGGCCGGCAGCCGGGCGGGGGCTCCCGGCTGCGCGGGGGCGCAGAGCCCCGGTCTCAGCCGCCGACAGCTCGCGTGGGTACGCGAGCCGGCCGGAACCTGCTCGGTCGCCGCGGCGCTCCCGCACTGCCGGCGACGGCCGGCGCAGCAGGCTGCGCGGATGGTCCACCCGGACCCGACGGGACGAGCTCCGGCATGGCTTCGGACAGGGGGGTCGCCGCGATCCGCGACTGCGCCGGCAACTCGGCGGCAGTCAGGCGATCTCCCAGGTCGTCGGCCCGTCCAGACGCCCGGCAGAGGGCGAGCACCACCATGAAGAGCAGTGCCCAGACCGCCAGCACGATGAGGCCGATAGTCATCACGGGTTGAAGTCCCTTCTCCCGGTCGCTAGACGCGTCGAATATCACTCTCAATCAGGTCCGCGGACAACCGTGCTGGAGGATTTGTCCAGCGTTTCCCGCACCTGACGTCGGACTTACATACGACTGTGATCCGGTCTGTTGACGAATGAGGAGGGTTACGCAGAGAGCTTTCGCTTCAGGGCAAGATGTCCCTGCTTGCGAAGGGATTGGGCCTGGCCTGCGCCAGCCGCCGCGCTCGAGTTTCGGCTTACGCCGAACGTGGGGCCGTCGGCGAGGCCGCAGCCGGGCGCGGGCCTCCGGCCTTTCGTCATCACGGTCGTCGACCCGGACCCCCCGGCATCGACTCACACCAGGCGACTCAGGGCCCCGAGGTCCGCTGAACCCCTGGGTCCGACCTGGGTTTCGCGAGTGCCTCTAGAGAGGGATGTTGCCGTGCTTGCGGCGCGGCCCGGGCTCGCGCTTGGTCTGGAGCGTGTGCAGCGCCGTGATGACCTTGGGCCGGGTCTCATGCGGAACGATCACGTCGTCGATGTAGCCCCGCTCGGCGGCGACGTACGGATTGGCGAAGTGTGCCTTGTAGTCCTCGATGAGCTTCTGACGGCGGGTGTCTGGCGTCGGCGAGGCGGCGATGTCGCGGCGGTAGATGATGTTGACCGCCCCCTCAGGTCCCATGACCGCCACCTCGGCGGTGGGCCAGGCGAAGTTGAAATCGGCGGCCAGGTGCTTTGACCCCATGACGTCGTAGGCGCCCCCGTAGGCCTTGCGGGTGATGATGGTGATCTTGGGCACCGTCGCCTCGGCGTAGGCGTACAGCAGCTTGGCCCCATGGCGGATGATCCCGCCCCACTCCTGAGTGGTGCCCGGAAGGAAGCCGGGGACGTCACAGAAGGTGACGATGGGGATGTTGAAGGCGTCGCAGGTCCGGATGAACCGCGCCGCCTTCTCGGAGGACTCGATGTCCAGCACGCCGGCCAGCTGGGAGGGCTGGTTGCCGACAACGCCGACCGAGAAGCCGTCCAGCCGGGCAAAGCCGCACACGATGTTGCGCGCGTAGTGCTCATGCACCTCATAGAACTCGCCGTCGTCGACGACGTGGCGGACGACCTCGCGCATGTCATACGGCTTGTTGGGGCTGTCCGGCACCACGGCGTCAAGCTCCGGCGCCTCGCGCAGCGGATCGTCGGTCGGCATCACCCGGGGCGGCGCCTCCAGGTTGTTCTGGGGCAGGAACGACAGCAGATAGCGGGCGTCCTCGAGGCAGGCCTCCTCGTCGTCGGAGGCGAAATGCGCCACCCCGGACTTGGAGTTATGGCTCATCGCCCCGCCCAGGTCCTCGAAGCCGACCTCCTCGCCGGTCACCGTCTTGATCACCTCCGGCCCGGTGATGAACATGTGCGAGGTCTCCTTGACCATGAAGATGAAGTCGGTGATCGCCGGCGAGTAGACGGCACCGCCGGCGCAGGGACCCATGATCAGGCTGATCTGCGGGATCACTCCGCTGGAGCGCACGTTGCGCAGGAACACGTCGCCGTAGGCGCCCAGTGAGACAACCCCCTCCTGGATCCGCGCCCCGCCGGAGTCGTTGATGCCGATCACCGGACAGCCGATCTTGGCCGCCAGGTCCATGATCTTGCACATCTTCTCGGCCATGACCTCGCCCAGCGAGCCTCCGAAGACCGTGAAGTCCTGGGAGAACACGCACACCCGCCGGCCATCGATCGTGCCGTGGCCGGTGACCACGGCATCGCCCCACGGCCGGTTGCGCTGCATGTCGAACTCCAGCGTGCGGTGCCGGACGTACGTGTCGAGCTCCTGAAACGATCCCGGGTCAAGCAGCTTCTCGATCCGCTCCCGGGCGGTCAGCTTGCCCTTCTCGTGCTGCTTCTCGACCGCCGCCTTGGTGGCGTGGTGGATCGCCTCGTCGCGCAGCTGCTGCAGCTGGGCGAGCTTCTCGGCAAATGTCTCAGGTGCCTTCTCGCGCATGGCGCGCGAGTCTATGGACTCCGCGCCTCCACGGGCGGCACGGTCACCGGTCAGGCGCGTGAGTACGGCCGGTGATGGGCACGGCCGAGGCTGTCCAGCGCCGCCGCCAACGCCAGTTCGCCCTCCGCGTGCTCCTCCGGGGGCTCAGGGTCTGCGGCCACCGGCTCGCGCGCGGCGGCCACGGGATCAGAATCGGCCGCCGCGGACTCCGGCACGGGATCAACCACGACAGTCTCATTCTCAGGTAGAGCTTCACTGTCTTGCACCAGCGCGGCGGCCGCGGGCCGGCGCCTGAAGACTCCCGCCAGGCGGGCGAAGACGCCCGGCCGGCGAGGGGCCATGCCCGGCTCCTCCTCACCCGCGGGGGCGACCGCGGGCGCCTCCGACGCAGCCGGCGGCTCGGCCTCGGCCGCGGGCTCCAGGCCAACCTCGGGTTCCGGCGCCGCCGGGGCCTCCGGAGCTTCCGTGCCCCCGGGCGGAACCACGCCCTCCGGCGGAACCACGCCGTCCGGAGCTTCCGTGCCCTCCGGGGTACCCGGGCCATCCGGGGTACCCGGGCTCTCCGGCCCGGCAGCCTCATCCTGAACCAGGGTGAGCGTCACCCGCGTTCCCCATCCGGACGGCTCGAGCCGCACCGTGCCGCTCGCGGCGGTGCCCTCCCAGGCGACGGTGGTCTCCGGCTCGAGCCTGGTGATTCGGATCTCGCCGAACGCCCCCAGGTGCCGCGCAAGCGACGCCGCCTCGCTGCATTCCGCCCACAGCTCCGGCGCCGACTTGACGAGCGTTCGGCTGGTCTCATGCTCAGTCATGCCTTGGGGTTTCGCCCTCACCGCAGGCGACTCCTCCCGGTCCGCCGGACTTGCAATCCGTGTCCCCGCCGCCCGTGAGCGAGCGCGCCAGCGGGGCATCATGGACCAGACACGACCCGGCACGACCTGGAGAAATCATGACCTCGCCCCCACCCGGCTACGGCTCCGCGGGCCTCGGCTGCATGGGCATGTCCGGCACCTACGGACCCGCCGATGACGCCGAGAGCATCGCCACGATCCACGCGGCGCTCGACGCCGGAATCACCCTCCTGGACACCGGAGACTTCTATGGGATGGGCCACAACGAGATGCTGATCGCCCGCGCCGTGCACGACGGCCCCGCCCGGGACCGCAGCACGTACCAGCTCAGCGTCAAGTTTGGGGCCCAGCGGGGGCCGGACGGCAGTTGGCTGGGTTACGACGCCAGCCCGGCGGCGGTCAAGACGGCGGCGGCCTACTCGCTGCGGCGTCTCGGCGTCGACCACATCGACGTCTACCGGCCGGCACGCCTGGACCCGGCGGTCCCCATCGAGGAGACGATCGGCGCCATCGCCGACCTCGTTGGGGCCGGCTACGTGCGGCGCATCGGCCTGTCGGAGGTGGGGGCGGAGACGATCCGCCGCGCCGCCGCCGTGCACCCCGTCGCCGACCTGCAGATCGAGTACTCACTGCTCTCGCGGAGCATCGAGGACGAGATCCTGCCCACGTGCCGCGAGCTGGGGATCGCCGTCACCGCGTACGGCGTGCTCTCACGCGGCCTGCTTTCCGACAGCTTTCAAGCCGGCCGGCCGGCGCAGCCGGGCGACATCCGGGGGCGGTTCCCCCGCTTCTCGGAGGCCAACGCCGCTCACAATGCCCGGCTTGTCAACGCGCTGCGCGGCGTCGCCCGGGAACGCGGCGCCACGGTCGCCCAGCTGGCCATCGGCTGGGTGGCATCACGCGGCGAGGACATCGTCCCCCTCATCGGCGCCCGGCGGCGCGATCAGCTCGCGGAGGCCCTGGCAGGCGTGCAGATGGAGCTCAACGACGAGGAGCTGGCCGCAATCGAGCGCGCCGCCCCGGCATCGGCGGTGAGGGGCGAGCGCTACGGGGCGGCGCAGATGGAGGCGCTGGACAGCGAGCGATAGCCGGGGGGCGCGGCCCCCAGGGCCTCAGGGCTCGACGACCTCCACCACCCCGCTGGGCGCCTGGAGCAGCTCCACCGTTCGGCGGGCGGCGGCGTCGACATGGATCCGCGGCGGCGGCGGCACCCGGTCGCCGCCGTAGGTGCCGGGCCCGTAGAAGACGCCGTAGCGCACCACCACGCCACCGGCCTCGAGCACGAGGCGCTCGTGCTCGGCGACCGCCTCGCCGGCTGCCGGCGGCCGCCAGGCGATGCTCTGGGCGAGAAACCTCCCCGCCTGCGCCGCGCGGGCCGCCGCCAGCAGGTTCCGGGTGCCCTCGGTGCGGATCCGGTTGTTGCGCGCGGCGAATTCCGGGATCTGGTCGGCGGCGTCGGGCAGGTCGGTGAGCTGGTGCATCACCAGGTCAGGAGCGGCGGCCACGACGGCGCGCATCAGCGCCGGCGCATCAAACACGTCGCAGACGACGGGCTCGGCCCCCAGTCCGCCCAGCGCGTCTGCCTTGACCGCCGATCGCGTCATCCCGGTCACCTGATGGCCCGCGGCCGCCAGCAGCGGCACCAGCCGCACGCCGATCACGCCGCTTGCCCCCGCCAGAAAGATCCGCATCGCGGCGCCTACGCGTGCGTCGCCATCAGAAACACGGTGATGACGACGATCGCCTGCAACAGGGTCCCGGACAGCCACAGCAACCGGTACCCGGACGAGTAGTCGCGGCTCCAGGCGGCGCTTGAGCGGCGCCCCCCGCCGGCGAGGGCGGTCGCCGCCAGGTCGCGCTCGGCGAGCTTGGCCAGCCGTCCGGAGCGCGGGATGATGATCGACCCCTCCACGGCGCCGATGACGAGCGCCGCGGCGATCCCCCAGGCGACAAAGAACGAGCTCCAGTAGTGCTCGTCGGTGGCGAGGTAGATGCCGGCGGCCACCACCAGCGTGAGGCCCGGATTGACCAGGTAGCGCCCCAGCCGCTGGCGCATGCGCAGCAGCCAGGGAATGACCGCGGGATCCATTCGTCCCGCGGCGCTGAGCAGCAGGGGATAGCCGAAGGTGATGCCGAAGCCGACGATCGCCCCCAGGATGTGGAGCGCGAGGACGAAGTCCGCGAAGGTCACCGCCGGAGCGAGCATCGCGCCCGGCAAGCGCTAGTACGTCGGCTGGTAGTCGCCGAAGACGTCGCGCATCGCGCCGCACACCTCGCCGACCGTGCAGCGGTCTGAGAGCGCGGTCCGGAGCACCGGGAGCATGTTGTCGGTCCCCCGCGCGCAGGCGCGGATCTCCTCCAGGCGCCTCTCCACAAGCGCAGCGTCCCGGTCGGCCTTGAACTCCTTTAGGCGGGCAACCTGCTCGCGTTCGGTCTCCGGGTCGACGCGCAGGATGTCCGGCACCTCCGGCGTGTCCTCGACGAACCGGTTGACGCCGACGACGACATCCTGCTCGGTGCGGTAGCGCTCGTGGTAGCCGAACGCCGACTCCTCGATCTCGTTCTTGATGAAGTCGATGGCCTGCACCGAACCGCCGAGCTCGTCGACCTTGGCAATCAGCTCGCTCGCTCGGCGCTCGATCTCGTCGGTGAGCGCCTCCACGTAGTAGGAGCCGGCGAACGGATCGACGGTGTCGGCGGCCCCGGACTCGTAGCCGATGATCTGCTGGGTGCGCACCGCGATCTTGGCCGCCCGTTCGGTCGGCAGCGCCAGGGCCTCGTCAAATCCGTTGGTGTGCAGCGACTGCGTGCCGCCGCAGACCGCGGCAAACCCCTGCAGCGCCACCCGGACGATGTTGTTCTCCGGCTGCTGGGCGGTGAGCGTCACGCCACCGGTCTGGGTGTGGAAGCGCAGCCGCCACGACCGCTCGTCGGTGGCGCCGAAGCGCTCGCGCATGATCTGCGCCCACATTCGCCGCGCCGCACGGAACTTGGCCACCTCCTGAAAGACGTTGTTGTGGCCGTTGAAGAAGAACGCCAGCCGGGGCGCGAACGAGTCGACCTGGAGCCCCGCGTCCAGGGCCGCCTGCACGTAGGCGATCCCGTTGGCCAGCGTGAATGCCACCTCCTGAATCGCCGAGGCGCCCTTCTCCCGGAAGTGGTAGCCGCTGATCGACACCGTGTTCCAGCGGGGGATCCGCTCCTTGCAGTACGCGAACAGGTCGGTCGTCAGCCGGATCGCACCCTCCGGCGGGTAGATGAAGTTCCCGCGCGCGATGTACTCCTTGAGGATGTCGTTCTGGGTGGTGCCCCGCAGCTGCTCCGAGGCGACGCCCTGCTCCTCCCCCACCAGCTCGTAGAGCAGCAGCAGCACGCTCGCCGGCGCGTTGATCGTCATCGACGTCGACACCTGATCCAGCGGGATCTGATCAAACGCCATGCGCATGTCATCGATGGTGTCGATCGCCACCCCGGTGCGCCCCACCTCGCCCAGGCAGCGCGGATCGTCGGAGTCCAGGCCGAGCTGGGTGGGCAGGTCAAAGGCCATGCTCAGCCCCGTCGAGCCGTGCTCCAGCAGATACCGGTAGCGCGCGTTGGACTCCTTGGCCGATGCGTAGCCCGCGTACTGGCGGATCGTCCACAGCTGCTTGCGGTACATCTCGCGGTGGATCCCGCGCGTGTACGGGTACTCGCCCGGACGCCCCAGGCGCCCGTCCAGATCCTGTGGCAGGTCGCGCTCGTCATACAGCTCTGAGATCTCGATCCCGGAGTCGGTGAACCGGCGGGGATCGTCCGGGCCCACAATCGGCGCGATCGTGCGATGCTCGTCGGCGGTGGCCATCGCCGCGGAGGTTACCGGTGGTGGGGATCCGCCGAGGCGTAGCCTAAGGGCCATGAACGTGACCGTCCGCCTGTTCGCCGGGCTCCGCGAGCGCGCCGGTGCCGACGAGGTGGCGCTGGAGCTCCCGGACGGGGCCCGCGTCGCCGATGCGCTCCAGCGCATGGACGCCCTGATCGGCGGGGTGCCGGTGGTGATGGCCGTCAACCACGAGTACGCAGGGCGCGAGCGCAGCCTCGCCGCCGGCGACGAACTCGCCCTCATCCCGCCGGTCTCCGGCGGCTCGGTGCAGAGCGGCCACGTGCGCATCACCGATCAGCCGCTGTCCCTGGACCCCCTCGTGGCGCTGGTCTCCGACCCGCGGGCCGGTGCCGTGACGACCTTCCTCGGCGTCACGCGCGAGGTTCCGGCGCTTGAGTACGAGGCCTACGTGCCCATGGCCGAGCGTGAGATCGAGCGCATCGTCGCGGCGGCGATCGAGCGCCACGGGCTGTGCGCCGCGGCGGCCGAGCATCGGATCGGCTCCGTGGGGTTGTCAGAGGCATCGGTGGCGATCGCCGTGTCAGCGCCGCACCGGGCGGAGGCGTTCGCCGGCGCCCGGCAGATCATCGACGAGATCAAGGCCAGGGCTCCGATCTGGAAGAAGGAGGAGGGTGAGTGGGTGGCCGGGACGCGGCCGCCCATCGCGCCGAGCGAAGAGCCGCCGCTGTAGGCTGCCTCGCCATGTCCACATGCCTAGTCACCGGGGGCGCCGGGTTCCTCGGATCTCATCTGTGCGAAGAGCTGCTGCGCCGCGGCAACCGGGTGATCTGCGTCGACAGCCTGGAGACCGGCTCGCTGGCGAACATCGAGCACATCCGCGACGACGACTTCGTCCACATCAACCTCGACATCATCGAGCCCTACTACATCGATGAGCCTGTCGATTTCGTCTACCACCTGGCGTCGCCGGCCTCTCCGATCGACTACCTGCGGCTGCCCCTGCACACGCTCAAGGTGGGCTCCTACGGCACCCATCACACCCTCGGCCTGGCCAAGAAGCACCGCGCCCGGTTTCTGACCGCGTCCACCAGCGAGGTCTACGGGGATCCCAAGGTCCACCCCCAGCCCGAGAGCTACTGGGGACACGTCAACCCCATCGGCCCCCGCGGCGTCTACGACGAAGCCAAGCGCTACGCCGAAGCGCTGACGATGGCCTACCACCGCCAGCAGGGCGTCGACACGGCGATCATCCGCATCTTCAACACCTACGGCCCGCGGATGCGCCCCCATGACGGGCGCGCCATCCCCACGTTCCTGCGCCAGGCGCTGCAGGACCGGCCGATCACGGTGTTCGGCGACGGGTCCCAGACCCGGTCGTTCTGCTACGTCGACGACCTCATCCGCGGCATGATCGCGCTGGCCGAGTCCGGCTACCACAACCCGGTCAACGTCGGCAACCCCAACGAGTTCACGCTGCTGGAGCTGGCCAAGACCGTGATCGAGGTCACCGGCTCCAAGTCCGAGATCGTCTACGAGGCCCTGCCCACCGACGACCCCCAGGTCCGCCAGCCGGACATCACCCTGGCCACCGAGATCCTCGGCTGGTCGCCGCAGATCGAGCTGCGCGAGGGGCTGGAGCGAACGATCGAGCAGGCGGGCGCCGAGACGCTCATCGGCGACATGTCCTAGGCACGGCGGCCGTACGGCGCGCCGCCGGGACCCGCCTCAGAGCAGCCGCTGGACGCTTCAACAAACCTCCCATAGATGTCCAGAAAGCGGGGCATAACCTGGCCCGGGACCCCAAGCTTTTCCTCGGAACTTCGCGGAGCGGATACCGTTACCAACTGCGGGGATCCAGGTAGCGGCCCCTGCTGACCGTGACACTCGACCACAAAGAGGCCATCAGAAGCCGGACGAACGGCGGATACGGCGGCACTGTGCCGCTGCGCATGCCCGATCGCGACGTGCGCCGCCGGCCGGTCCTGTTCGTGTTCCTCCTGCGCCGTGAGACCCTGCGGCGGATCCTGCGGGTGGTCTCCCTGCTGGCGCTCGATTTCGTCGGCATCGCCGGAGCCATCTACACGGTCATGGCGCTGAAGATGGTCGCCCACGGCGAGTTCAACGCCGGGATGGCCTGGGGCGAGACCCGGGCGGCGCTGGCGTTCGCCTACCTGCTGACCGTGCTGCTGTTCGCGCGGGTCGACCTGTACTCCGATCGCCCCCGGCGGCCGGGGCTGCCCAAGATGTTCAGCGCCCTATTTCAGGCGACGGTGATCGCGCTCGTCTTCGCCCTGGCGACCGGCAACCGCTTCCACAGCTACTACGTCTTCTACGGCAGCCTGTTCTTCGGCACCATCTACATCTGCCTGCTGCGCGAGGTGCACACCCGCGTCACCGGGTGGATGCTGGAGCAGGCGGGCTACCGCCGGCGGGCCGTCCTCGTCGGCTCCGGCCGCCACATCGAGGCCGTCGCCCATGCGCTGGGCGGCCGGGCCCGGACCCAGGTCGAGCTCGTCGGCTACATCTCGCTGACGCCGCGGCCCCAGAACGGGCTGCGCTCGCTCGGCCGGCTGGATCAGCTCACCGACATCCTCGGCGCCGAGCGCGTCGACGAGGTGATCATCGCCGACCCGGAGTTCCCGCAGGAGCGGGCACTCGACCTCGTCGACCGCTGCCACCAGCGGGGCGTGACCGTGCACGTCGCCCCGTCGACGATGGAGATCCTGTTCGACCGAGCGGTGTTCGTCCCGGGCGAGTCGGTGCCGCTGTTCACGCTGCGCCCGCCGGTGTTCGAGGGCGTCCAGTACGCGGCCAAGCGGACCTTCGACCTGCTGCTCGCATCGGCCGGGCTGATCCTGCTCTCCCCCGTGCTCGCCGTCATCGCGGTCGCGGTCAAGCTGAGCTCCCGCGGGCCTGTCATCTACCGGTCGGTGAGACCGGGCATCGCCGGCCGGCCGTTTCACTGCTTCAAGTTCCGCACCATGCGCGAGCACGCCGACCAGATCCAGAACGATCTGGAGCCGCTCAACGAGAGCTCCGGCGCGCTGTTCAAGATCCGCAACGACCCGCGCATGACCTCGGTGGGCCGGATCCTGCGCCGCTTCTCCCTCGATGAGATCCCGCAGCTTGTCAACGTGGTCCGCGGCGAGATGTCGCTTGTCGGCCCCCGCCCCCTGCCGATGCGCGACTTCGAGCGCCTCGAGGACTGGCACAAGAAGCGCTACCTCGTCCTCCCGGGCATCACCGGGCTGTGGCAGGTGTCCGGCCGGTCCGAGCTTGACTTCGACGACCTCGTCCGCCTGGACTTCCTGTACCTGGAGCGGTGGTCGATGCTGCTTGACCTCTCGATCCTGCTCAAGACGATCCCGGCCGTCCTCACCCGCCGCGGGGCATATTAAGCCGCTAGGCTGCGGCGCGGATGGCCCCCACCGACCGCTTCGTCATCAGCTTCGCCGCCGAGCCCCCGCAGGAGGCACTGCCCTACGGGCGCTGGGCCGACACGCTGCGCGAGCATTTCCTGGCCGCCTGCCGGGCCATCGACACCGAGGGCGAGGATCTCGGCGAGGCCGGCGACATCGCCTGGTTCCCGGACCGCAGCTACGGCGGCCGCACCTACATTCCGGCTGTCGCCCGCACCACCACCGGGTTTGAGCTGTTCGGCTTCGTCTCGTTCAGCGAGGCCGATGGCGCACCCGCCGACTTCGTGACCCGTGCCGAGTTCACCTCGGAGACCGCGGAGACCAATCCGGACTGGAAGCTCGATCTCAACGACGACGTGATCGGCCGCTGGCGCGGCGAGCAGGGCAACGTCGCCGACATGACCCTGGTGTGGGGCGTGCCGATGATCCCGGGAGGCGCGACCGTCACCGCCGAACTGGCCAACCTCGCCGTCGATCAGTGCGAGCTGGTGGAGGAGCGCTTCACCCTGCTGGCGCCGGACAACTACCGCTCGGACTTTCTCGACATCAAGCTCTGGGACCGGCGGGGCAACGAGCTGGCCAGCGAGTCGCTCTACGTCGATGACGAGGAGGACGACGGAGACGAGGGGGACGACGGGGACGGGTCCGGCGAGGCCGCCGGCACCAGCTGATCATCCTCGTCGCTGATCATGCCCAGGCGGGGCCCGCCGCGCGGAGCCTGGGCTGCGGGCGAACCCCCGCCCGGTGGGGTCACATCCGGTCGAAATCCGCAATGGGGCTGACGATCTGGAACAGGAACGCGGCTATAGGTCAGCCTCGGACGAAATCCAACCGCGCAATCTGACTTTCGCACAAACCTGCCGCTCCACCCCCGCGCCGGCTCCCGTCATCGCCGGCGTCGACCCCAGACCCGCCGGCATCGCTCACAGCCGACAGCCCTCGTGATCGGCAGAGGGGGGCCGGCGCAGGCCAGGCGGCCCGGCTACGCCGCCGGCCCGGGCGCGTTGACCGGCTGCCCGTTGCGCCGCCCCTGCGTCAGAGCGGCCGGCAGACGCGTGGCCACCTCCTCGTCGGTGAGCGGGAAGTGACAGGCGGCGATGGCGCCGCCGGGCTTCGCCTCCAGCAGCGGCTCCTCCTCGGAGCAGATCGTCTGTGCCTTGGGGCAGCGGGTGTGGAAGCGGCAGGCCCGCGGCGGATTGGCCGGGCTGGGAACGTCCCCGGTGAGCAGCTGGCGCTTGCGCTCGCCGCCGCTGGGGTCAGGGACGGGCACCGCGGACAGCAGCGCGCCGGTGTAGGGATGGCGGGGCGCGCTGTAGAGGACGTCGCTCTCGGCCATCTCCACGATCTTGCCCAGGTACATGACGGCCACGCGATCGCACATGTGGCGCACGACCGAGAGGTCATGGGCGATGAAGATGAGGGTCAAGCCCATCTCGCGCTGCAGTTCGCGCAGGAGGTTGAGGACCTGGGCCTGGATCGAGACGTCAAGGGCGGACACGGGCTCGTCGGCGACGAGCACCTTGGGCTCCAGGGCGATCGCCCGGGCCACACCGATGCGCTGGCGCTGGCCGCCGGAGAACTCATGCGGGTAGCGGTTGTAGTGCTCCGGGTTGAGCCCCACGCGGTCCATCAGCTCCTGAACGCGGCGCTTGCGCTCGCCCTCGCCGGTGTACATGCCATGGATGATGTAGGGCTCGGCGATGATGGAGCCCACGCGCCGGCGGGGATTGAGCGAGGAGTACGGGTCCTGGAAGACCATCTGCATGTCGCGGTGCAGCCGCTTGAGCTGATCACCCTTGCGAGAGGCGATGTCCTCGCCCTCGTAGCGGATCTCCCCGGAGGTCGGATCCAGCAGGCGGACGATCAGGCGGGCCGTCGTGCTCTTGCCGCAGCCGGTCTCGCCGACGATGCCGAGCGTCTCGCCGCGCAGGACGTCGAAGGAGACGCCATCGACCGCCTTCACGGCGCCGATCTGGCGCTGGACGATGATCCCCTGGGTGATGGGGAAGTGCTTGATGAGATCGCGGACCTCGATCAGCGGCTCACGCGAGCTCGCCGCCGTCGTCTCGCCGGACTGGGATCCGTCGGTGACGCTCATTCGCCCACCTTCCCCGCGGCAGCCCGCGACGTGCTGACGGTGGAAGCCGATGCCAGCGGCTTGAGCGCCGCCGGCGGCTCGCCGTTCTGAAGACCCCGCCAGATCTGCTGGCGGATCTCCGGCTGCAGCAGACAGGCGACCCGGTGCGCCGGCGTGTCAGGCAGCCCCTCCAGCGGCGGGTCGATGCGCTTGTGGGGCTCCTGGACGTACGGACAGCGCGGGTGGAAGTAGCAGCCGGACGGGCGGTTGATGAGGCTCGGCGGCCGCCCGGAGATCGGCGTCAGTTCCTCGCCGCGCAGGGTGTCCAGGCGGGGGATCGACTGCAGCAGCCCCCACGTGTACGGGTGCTGGGGGGAGCCGAAGATGTCCTCGGTGCTCGCCCGCTCCACGATCCGCCCCGCATACATGACCGCGATGTCGTCGGCCATCTCGGCCACGACGCCAAGGTCGTGGGTGATGATGACGATCGCCATGCCCAGCCGGTCCTGGAGGTCCTCCAGCAGCTGCAGGATCTGGGCCTGGACGGTCACGTCCAGCGCGGTCGTCGGCTCGTCGGCGATGAGCATCTTGGGCTCGTTGGCGAGCGCCATCGCGATCATCGCCCGCTGGCGCATCCCGCCGGAGAACTCATGGGGGTAGGCGTCGACACGCCGCTTGGGGTCCGGGATGCCGACGAGCTCCAGCAGTTCGATCGCCCGGTTGCGGGCCGCCGACTTCGAGACGTTGCGATGGGTCAGCACCGCCTCCATGAGCTGCGCGCCGACCTTGTAGAACGGGTGCAGCGACGAGAGCGGGTCCTGGAAGATCATCGCCAGGTCCTTGCCGCGGATGCGGCGCATCTCGTCGTCGGAAAGGCTGACGAGATCACGGCCGTCGAACATGATCCGGCCCTGGATCTTGGCCCGCGGACTGCGGGTCAGGCCCAGCGCGGTGAGCGAAGAGACGCTCTTTCCGGAGCCGGACTCACCGACGATGCCGATCGTCTTGCCCGCGTCCACCGAGTACGAGATGCCGTCGACGGCGTGCACCACCCCGTCGTCGGTGTGGAACTCGACGCGCAGATCCTCGACGCTGAACAGGGGCTGGCTTGCCGCCTCGCTCATGAGTACTTGACCCGCGGATCGAGATACGCGTAGGCAACGTCAACGACGATGTTGGCCACGATGATGAACATAGCCGCCA
>DASSZQ010000025.1:0-4614 GCA_035702755.1 Solirubrobacteraceae bacterium
GCGTGGGAGTACTCCACGTCGAGCGTGGTCTCCTCGGCCCAGCCGAGCGCGGCGGGGTCGTTCTGGTTGACCGGACCGTCGGGCGTGATGATCGTCAGCGACGGGTTGGGCAGGTTGAAGGCCTGGTCAAAGGTCTGCAGATCCTGCGCGATGGTGGGCGAGCCGAACGCATCGACGATCACGATCGTCTTACCGGCGCCGGTCAGCCCGGCGCGATACAGCGCCCCCATGTCGTAGGCCCGCTGGAATTGGGGCGGTCCGTAGCACTCGATCTGCAGCTCGCTCTCGCACTGCGCGATCGTGGGCGGCTGCGGAAACTGCCCGGGAAGCAGGATGTGGTACGGCGCGGCCGACGCGCCCGTCGCCGCACATCCCACGGCCACCGTGGCTCCGATGAGAGCCAACAAGCCTTTGGTGCGCACAACAACCCCCCTGGTTGGTTGTGGTGTCGTGTGTGGACGCCGCATTCAACCACCGCTGCTGGCGATCGAACAGGGAGCGTTCGCATTTGCAACGGATGGCCGCGACGTCGCGCGCCGCGGCCACCCACGCCGTCAGCTCACGTGTTGCCGCGCGCCATGGCGCGCAGATCCATCGCCTTGTTGTAGGTCTCCTCGTCGACGCCCTTCTCATAGGCGACGTCGCGGAGCATCCGCCCGGAGTTCGCCGCCTCCTTGACGATCTCGGTCGCCTTGTCGTAGCCGATGTACGGGTTGAGCGCGGTCGCCGCCGCCAGCGTCGACTCGGCGGAGCGATGGCAGCCGTCCTCGTTGGCCTTGATGCCGTCGACGCACTTCTCGGCAAAGGCGCGCGAGGTGGCCGCCAGCAGGCGGATCGACTCCAGCAGGTTGCGCGCGATGAGCGGCACGCGGACGTTGAGCTCGAAGTTGCCCTGCAGGCCTCCGACGGTGATCGTGGCGTCGTTGCCGATCACCTGGGCCGAGACCTGAAGGACGACCTCCGGGATCACGGGGTTGACCTTGCCCGGCATGATCGAGGAGCCCTTCTGCAGCTCCGGGAGCAGCAGCTCGCCGATCCCGGCCCGCGGACCGGAGCCCATGAGCGCCAGGTCGTTGGCGATCTTGGTGAACGACACCGCGATGACCTTCAGCGCCCCGGAGAGCTCGACGAGCGCGTCGCGGTTGCCCTGGGCCTCGAAGGGATCCTCCGGGCCGCGGATGTCCAGGCCCGTGGCCTCGGTGAGACGGGCGCGCACGCGAGCGGCAAACTCCTTGTGGGTGTTCAGCCCGGTGCCAGTGGCGGTCCCGCCGAGGGGGATCTGCGCCACCTGGGGCAGGGCGTTGCGCACGCGCAGCGCGGCCAGCCGGACCTGCGCGGCATAGCCGGAGAACTCCTGGCCGAGGGTGACCGGGACCGCGTCCATCAGGTGCGTGCGGCCGGACTTGACGATGTCATGGAACTCGTTGGCCTTGGCCGCGAACGCCTTTTCGAGCTGCTCCAGCGCCGGCAGCAGGTCGTTCGTCGCCCGGTCCAGCGCGGCCAGATGGACCGCCGAGGGGAACACATCGTTGGAGGACTGGCCCATGTTGACGTGATCGTTGGGGTGGGCGCCCTCGCCGGCCAGGCTGGCGATGACCTCGTTGGCGTTCATGTTCGTCGACGTCCCCGAGCCGGTCTGGAAGACATCGATGGGGAACTGGTCGTCGAACTCCCCGTTGGCCACCCGGTCAGCCGCGGTGGCGATCCGCTCGGCGAGGTCGCCGTCAAGCAGGCCCAGATCACAGTTGACGCGGGCGGCAGCGCCCTTGATCTGGCCCAGCCAGCGGATCACCGCGACCGGCACCGTCTCGCCGGAGATGGGGAAGTTGGCAACGGCCTTGGTCGTCTCACCGCCCCACAGCTGCTCACTCTCCTGCAGGCTCATGGCTTCCTTTCACGTTCGTTACGGGTGATCCTGAAAACGCTAGCGCTCCGGGCCTGCCGGGATTGCCGCGGCTTCGAGAATCGCCGTCAGGCGATTCTCTTAAGCGACCCGCCGCCAGGCGGGTCGTCCTCATCCGCAGAACGAGATGAGCTCGCGGGCGACGCCGACCGGGTCGTCATAGGCGATCAGGAAGCCGGCGGCGCCGAGCGTCCGCAGCTGGGCGTTGGGCAGGAGGTCCAGCGCCTCGGTGGCGGCCTCGAGCGGGTGGGCGGCGTCGTCCTCGGCCCACAGCAGGAGCACCGGCATCTGCATCTGCGGATAGGCGTCAAGCAGCTGGCGCTGGGCGGCGACCGGCCAGCGCCGCGCGAACTTGGCCCACGACCTCGCCCGGTTGCCGTTGCCGCCGACATCGGCGAACGCGTGGCGGATGAGGTCCCGCGCCTCCTTGTTGTTGGAGACCGTGAGGCGCTCGCCCACCGACGGCCGGAAGACGAGCTTGGCGCAGTGGGTGAGGAGGCGGTCGAGCCCCGGAAGCGCGGCCAGGCGGCACGCCGTCCGCCACGCCGCCCGCTGGGCACCGAACTCGTCGCGGCGGTGCAGCCGGTTGGGCATGAGCACGAGCCGCGCCGGCTCCAGCCGGCCGGTGCTGACGGCGAGCAGGGCGAGTTCCGCCCCCAGGTCGTGGCCGGCGACCATCGTGCGCGGTCCGGCCACCTCGCGGCAGAAGCCGGCGATGACGTCGGCGAGCCAGTCAGGGGAGTAGGAGTGGCGGGGCCGGTCCTCGGAATCGCCGTGGAGCGGCAGGTCCGGCAGGACGACTCGGAAGCGGGCTGACAGCGCCGCCACGATCGGCTCCCACTCCCGGTGGGAGAGGCCCAGCGAATGCAGCAGGACGAGCGCCGGCCCGGTGCCGGTTTCCCGGTAGGCGACCCGCGCGCCGTCCTGATGGTGATAGAGCCGCAGACGCATCCGCGATGATCGTCGCACTCCGTCGCCGCCGCTGGGCGCCCGCCTGCGCCCAAGTTGGCGCTGAGCAGCTAACTTGTGCCTGAGGCCGGGTTGTCCAACCGGGTTCTGGACGAACAGGCCGAGATCCTCTTGATTGCTCTGAAAAGGTTGTGCAATTGCTGCATTTGGTTGCCCAACTCTCCGCAAACGGCGCTGAAATGGACCTTATGAGGCATATACACGGAAGCCCCCTGGGCCTGTCGACGTCACAGGCGGCTCAGGCCCTGGGCGTGTCGCTGGGAACCATCCGGCGTTGGTCGGACATGGGATACCTGGAGTCCTACCGGACCCCGGGTGGCCAGCGACGTTTCAGCCAGGAGCAGATCGACAAGTTCGTCGAGTCGCTCGAGCAGCAGGGCTCTGAGTCGGAACCACTGCTGCACCGTCGAGCAGGCTGAAGCTGAAAGCGCCCGCCGCGGGGCGCACCATCCCGCTCTCGCCGGTCGCCCCACCGGTGCGTATCCGCACAGCCTGAGCTGCCGAGGCGGCGCACGGCTCAATGCCATGCGCGCGTCGGTCAGATGGCTGCGCCGAGGCGCTCTCAGGGTCCCGCGCGGCCGCGCGTTGCCTCAGGCGCCCGCGCCCGCTTGGTTGATCCGCCGCTCCATGTTGAGCTCGGCGTCGAAGTCGGCGGTGTCGGCGTGCCGGTATTCAACGCCCTCGCCGCTCAACAGCCCGGCCAGCACCTCGACATACCGGGCGTCGACCTGGGTGCCGGCGACCCGGCGCAACTCGGTGAGCGCCTCAAACGAGCTCATCTGCGTGCGGTAGGTGTCGCTGGCGGTCAGCGTGTCGTACACCTCGGCGACCGAGATGATCTTGGCGATCTCCGGGATCTCATCCTCAGTGAGCCCCGCCGGATACCCGCGCCCATCGATGCGCTCATGGTGCGCCAGCACGATCTCGGCCACCGGCCCGTACATGCCCAGGTCCCGCAGCATGTCGGCGCCCAGCTCCGGGTGGCGCTGGATCGCAATCCAGTCCTCCTCGGTGAGCGTCCGGCCCCGCTCGGCCACCCGGTCCGAGAGGGCAAACCGCCCAATGTCATGCAGCAGCCCGGCCGTATGGGCCAGCTCGCACTCGGCCTCGCTCATCCCCACCGCGTTGGCGATGTCCCGGGCGAACCGCGCCACCGCCGCGGAATGACGCGCGGCGCGGTCGTCACGGATGTCAAGCGAGCGCATCAGGCCGGCGAGCACGCCCCAGGAGAGCGAGACGTACTGCTGCGCGCGCTGGCGGGACTGCTCGAGAAGGTGCGCCATGTACGCGAAGGCAAATACCCCAACCAGCGCGAATGCGATGCCCGCGCTGCCGAGCCTGAACTTGATGCCAACGCCAGCAACAGCGAGAACGATGCTGAGTGCGGCTCCGGGAAGGAAGCCGACGAGGGCTCCCAGCCCAAACTGCTCAGCGTCTGGAAAGACCAGTCGGCGCAGCGCAGCAAACATCGCGAAGCTCAGCAGGATCGCTACGGCTCCCGCGAGTGCCACCGCCAGGTAGAAGCTCACGGCATCAGCCGGACGGCTCGCCAGGCTTCTCACTATCACTGCTGCAACAACCGCTGGGACGACAGCTGGCGCGAGATTGCCGAGCAGCATCACGCGCCATCGCGTACGCATTACGGCGGTCGCCGCAAGTTCCGCGATCACCGCCGCAGCCGCAGCTGAAATCGGACCCAGCAACGCAGCTGCGAGGACGAAAACGATGAACGAGGCAGATAC
>DASSZQ010000047.1:0-17485 GCA_035702755.1 Solirubrobacteraceae bacterium
TTCGGGGTGGCCTCGGGCGAGGAGTTCGTCCCGCGGCTGTTCGCCGAGCTTGGCCTTCCCATCCGCGCCGTCAGCGTCTCGCGTCCCACACTTGACGACGTGTTCATGTCGTACACCGGCACGACGATCCGCGACGCCGAGGAGGACAGCTCCAAGCACCGCAACCGGATGATGTTGCAGATGATGTCCGGGGGCCGGCGGTGAGCACGAGCATGAGCACCGACGTCGCCGAGCGCCCGGAGTCGGCCAGCCCCTCCCCCGTCGTCCGCGTCAGCGTCCCGGAGCGGAGCTTCGGCTCCGAACTGCGGGCGATCAAGATCGTCTGGCGCCGGGAGCTGACCCGCTATCTGTCCGACCGGCTGCGGATGGTCACGACCCTCGTCCAGCCGCTGCTGTTCCTGTTCGTGCTGGGGTCCGGCCTGCAGACGCTCGCCCGCAGCGGCACACACGGCGTTGCCCTGAGGACGTTCATCTACCCCGGGATTCTGTGCATCACCGTCCTGTTCACGGCGATGTTCTCGGCCGCGTCGATCGTCTGGGACCGGGAGTTCGGCTTCCTGCGGGAGATGATGGTCGCCCCCGTGCGGCGCAGCTCGATCGTCATCGGCAAGTGCTTCGGCGGGGCCACGGTGGCCGGCATGCAAGGCGTGATCATGATCTGCCTGGCCGGGCTGGTGGGGGTTCCCTACAACGCGGTGATGATCATCGAGATCTTCCTGCTCCAGCTGCTGCTGGCGTTCTCGATCACCGCCTTCGGCGTCATGGTGGCGGTGCGCATCAAGCAGATGCAGTCGTTCATGGGCGTCATGCAGATGGTGATCACGCCGATGTTCTTCATCTCCGGCGCGCTGTTTCCGGTCGCGGGGCTGGCCGCCTGGCTGGCGGTGCTGACCCGGATCGATCCCCTCACCTATGCCGTTGACCCCATGCGCCGCATCGTCTTCGGCCATCTCAACGTCTCACCGCTGGCCAGGCGGGCGCTGGACTCCGGGGTCACCTGGTGGGGCTGGCGGGTGCCGACGCTGCTGGAGGTGGCGATGGTGGGACTGCTGGGGCTGGGAATGCTGGCGATCGCGATCTGGGAGTTCAGCTCCACCGAGTAGATCGCCGGCCGGCGGCGCGGCGCCGACCTTTAGGCCTGAGCGGGAACCAGTGTGGGGGGTGCCGTGGCCGGAGCCGCCTCGGCGGTCAACTCCTCCAGGCTCTTGCCCTTTGGCTCCGGCAGGAGCGCGGCGGTGAGGGCCAGACCGGCGACCGCCACCACGGCGGCGACACCCTCGGCTCCACGGATGCCCCAGCCAGCGAGCATCACCGGGAACAGGTAGGTCCCGGCGAACGCGCCCATCTTGCCCGCGGCCACGGCGATCCCGTGACCGCTGGTGCGAACCTGGACCGGGAAGATCTCCGCCGGGTACACGAACGTGGTCATGTTCGGGCCGAACTCGGTGAAGAAGTAGCTGATGCCGAACAGCACGACGAACAGTGAGACCGTCGTCGAGGCGCTGGGGATGAGGGCGATCAGTCCGAACATGAGGGCCATGACGGCGAAGCCGAGGCACTGAATCGGGCGGCGGCCGATCCGGTCGATCAGCGCAATCGCCACCACGTACCCCGGCGCCGCGGCGATCACGAAGATGAGCAGCGTGACGAGGGTGGAGTGCGTGAGCGAGGCGTGCGGACTGAGCAGCTTGATGATCCCCGGGCTGGCGATCGTGTTGCCGTAGTAGGCGAAGTCCATGGCGAACCAGGCCAGCGACGCACCGATCAACCAGCGCATGAGAGTCCGGTTGGCCGCAAACGCGGCCAGTCCGCGCAGCAGCGGCTCACGCCGGCGAGCCGCCGACGTGCCGCGGGGCGCGGCCGCCTGCTGGCCGGTCGCCTGAGCGATGGCCGCCGCGGCCTCGGTCGCGTCGCCGCCGGCGAGGGCGAACCGCGGCGTCTCGTGGATCCGGCGGCGCAGGTAGTAGACGCCCAGCCCGGGGATGGCGCCCAGGCCGAGCAGCAGGCGCCAGGTGAGCTCATGGGAGACGCCGCTGGCGAGCAGGATCACCGCCACCAGCGGACCGACGATCAGGCCCGCGGCCTGCATGGAGAACACCAGGCCGACCATCTGACCGCGGGTGCGCTTGCCGGCGAACTCGCTCATCATCGTGGCGCTGACCGGGTAATTGCCGCCGATCCCGATGCCGAGGATGATCCGGAACGCGATCAACCAGCCAAAGGTGGGCGAGAGCGCCGACGCGATGGCGCCGCCGGCCAGGACGAGGATCCCGTAGGTGTACATCCGCTTGCGCCCCAGGATGTCGGCGACGCGGCCGAACAGGATGGCGCCGACCGCCGACGCGGCGAGGGTCATCGAGGACAGCAGCGACACCTCAGGCGTCGTCAGGTGCCACTGGGTCTTGAGGATGGCCACGACGACGCCGATCACAAACAGGTCGTAGGCGTCGGTGAAGAAGCCCAGGCCCGCGATGAGCATGATCTTCATCTGGAACCGGTTCGGCTTGGCCTCGTCGAGCTGGGCGAGTGGCGAGGACGGGGCGGCGCCGGCGGTCATCGACCCAGCATCTTCGGCGCGTCTCTCAGCGGCATCAGTGGTCATACCGGAAGACTCGTCGGCGGACTCCGGTTTGTTGTTTAACACTTGTGAACGAGTTGTGATCGCTCTCACGAAGGCCCCCGCCCGTCCTCCGCACCGGATAACGTGCACAGGGCATGCCCTACGACCCATCGAGTGATCATTTGGAGCGCTACGCCGCGCTGCTGGTCGACTACGCGCTCGGCGGCGGGGACGGGATCGCCCGCGGCGATGTGGTGCTCATCAACGCCCCGGACCGGGCCAAGGCGTTCTACCTCGAGCTGTGCAAGGCGGTGTGGCGCTCCGGCGGGCACGTGCTGAGCGGCTACCGCCCGTCAGACGACGGCGAGTCGGCGGTCACCCGCGCCTTCTATGAGATCGCCGACGACGAGCAGCTGGACTTCTTCGCCGCCAGCTACTGGAAGGGCGTCATCGACCAGTCCGACCACCTGCTGCACATCATGTGCGAGTCCGACCCGCACGCGCTGCGCGATGTGCCCCCGGCCAAGATCATGCGCAGCCGCCAGGCGCGGCGCCCCCTGCAGGAGTGGCAGGTGGCCAAGGAGGACGCCGGCGCGCTGACGTGGACGATCGGCCTATACGGGACCGAGGGCATGGCGGCCGAGGCTGGGATGGGCATCGAGGAGTACTGGGAGCAGATCATCGCCGGCTGCTTTCTCGACGACCCGGATCCGGTGGGGCGCTGGCGCGAGGTCAATGCGCAGATCACCGCCCACTGCGAGGCCCTCAACGCGCTGCCGATCGAGCGGCTGCACGTGGAGGGCGAGGACATCGACCTGTGGCTGACGGTCGGCGAGCGCCGGCGCTGGCTGGGTGGCGGCGGGCGCAACGTGCCGAGCTTTGAGGTCTTCACCAGCCCGGACTGGCGCGGCACCGAGGGCCGGATCCGCTTCAGCGAGCCGCTGTACATCTACGGCTCGCTCATCCGCGGCGTCGAGCTTGAGTTCCGCGACGGCCGCGTCGTCTCCTCCCGCGCCGATGAGAACGAGCCGCTGCTGCGTGAGATGCTCTCCGCCGACGGCGCCGACCGCGTCGGCGAGTTCTCCATGACCGACGCCCGCCTGTCGCGGATCACCCGGTTCATGGCCAACACGCTGTATGACGAGAACACCGGCGGGCGGTTCGGCAACACCCACCTGGCCGTCGGCCGCGCGCTGACCCCGTGCTACGACGGCGACGCGAGCACGGTGTCGAAGGAAGAGTGGGAGCGGTTGGGCTTCAACGACTCAGTCGTCCACACCGACATCGTCTCCACAACCGACCGGACCGTCACCGCCACCCTCTCTGACGGCACGCAGCAGGTCATCTACCGCGACGGCCAGTTCACCGTCAGCTGACGACCACCGGCGCAGCCGCCGGGGCCCCAGCCGCGCGAAAAAAAAGGGGGGCCGGATGGCCCCCCTCATCAAAAAGGATTACGCCGTGGCCTTGGCCGGCTCCTCGGCCCGCCGCGGCAGCAGCGTCTCACGCGCGATGACGAGGCGCTGGATCTGCGCGGTGCCCTCGTAGAGCTGGAGGATCTTGGCGTCGCGCATCAGCTTCTCCACCTTGTACTCCTTGATGAAGCCGTAGCCGCCGTAGACCTGGACGGCGTCGGTGGTGACCTCCATCGCGGTGTCGGCGGCAAAGCGCTTGGCGTGCGAGGACTCCAGCGTGTTGCGCTTGCCCTGGTCGAGCAGCACGGCGCTGTTGTAGGTGGCCAGCCGAGACAGATGAACCTTGGTGGCCATGTCGGCGATGATGAACTGGATCGCCTCGTGCATGGCGATCGGCACGCCGAACTGGACGCGCTGCTTGGAGTACTCGATCGCGAACTCCATCGCCGCCCGGGCGACGCCCACGCCCATGGCCGCCACGCCGGGACGGGTGCGGTCCAGGGTCATCATCGCGATCTTGAAGCCCTTGTTCTCCTCGCCGACGAGGTGGTCAAGCGGGATCTCCACCTCCGGGAAGGTGATCGTCGCCGTGTTGGACGCCCGCTGGCCCATCTTGTCCTCGTGCTTGTCGACGACGACGCCGGCGTCACGGGGGACGATGAAGCAGGAGATGCCGCGGTGGCCGGCCTCCTTGTCGGTCTTGGCGTAGACCGTGTACCAGTTGGCGTACTCACCGTTGGTGATGAAGCACTTGGAGCCGTTGATGACCCACTTGTCGCCCTTGCGGGTGGCGGTCGTCTTCATCCCGGAGACGTCTGAGCCGGCGTCCGGCTCGGTCAGGCAGAAGGAGGCGAGCAGCGGGGCCTCGGACAGCCGCCCCAGGTACTCCTTCTTGAGCTCCTCGGAGGCGGCGAGGATGACCGGCGCGGTGGCCAGCCCGTTGCAGGACAGCGAGGTGCCGATGCCGGAACAGCCCCAGGCGATCTCCTCCTCGATGATGCAGCCATCGAGGAAGCCGAGGCCGGGCCCGCCGTACTCCGACGGGAGGTGGTTGTTCATCAGGCCCAGCTCCCAGGCCTTGTCGAGGATCTCGCCGGGCCAGGTGCCGTCGCGGTCGTACTCCCAGGCGACCGGCCGGATCTCCTTCTCGGCGAACTCGTGCGCCATCTCGCGCATGCTCTTCTGCTCGTCGGTGAGCGTGAAATCAACCACCGTTGGCTCTCCTTGGTTCTTCGATTGACTAGTCAGTCAATGGCTCTGGAGCAAGAGTACCCCACAGCGCGGCCAAGGGAACACGGAATAAGTGCGGATCGTCACGCGGCCAAGTGCGCAACACTTGGGCGGTGCAGAGCGCGTTCGGCACCGTGGTGCTGGTGGTGTGCGCCGTCGGGGTTGCGGGGGCGGTCGCGGCGCTGCTGCTCAACCGCCGCACCTGGGACGAGTACGGCCGCAACCAGCTGGTGCGCGACAGCGACTCGGGCGCCCGCCCGGTGCGGCCGCCCGCCGCCGGGGCCGGGGCCGGGGCCGACGCCGAGCGCGACGAGGAGATCCGGCAGATGCTGGAGGCGCGCAACGCCCGGCGCCAGCGCCGGGGCGAGCCGGAGCTCGATCTCGACGCCGAGCTGGGCCGGCTGACCGCGCCCCTGGTCGACGACGAGCTGCGCGCCGAGATCCGCGACCTCGTCGTCGCCCGCAACCACCGGCGGGTGCGGCAGGGCAAGCCGCCGCTCGATGTCAGCGCCGAAGTCGAGCGGGAAATCGCCCGGCTGACGCAGCCCTGACCACCTGCCCGGGCGGCGCAGGCGCTAGGCTGCGCGGACCATGGCCGATCCACGTCGCATTGAGCTCGACGAGCTCGTCAACCGCCCCGGGACCTACTTCAACCCGCAGACCGAGATTCTGATCGTCGTCGACGACTCCCCGGAGCTTGACTCCGAGATCTTCAACATGGAGGAGTTCGAGGGCGCCGACTGGGTGCAGATCTCCGACGAGGTGCCCGTCGACGAGCACCGTCGCGACGAGCTGCTCGAGGCCTTCCAGGTCCGCCTGCATGCCGGCTCGGCCGAGGGGGAGGAAGAGGAGGAGCTCACCGACTCCTCCGACGAGCTCGCCCTCGACGACCAGGAGGCAGGACGGGAGTAGGCGGGGCTACCCGCCGTTGAGCAGCGACGCGCACTTCTGCATCTTGGCCACGTCCTGGCCGGCCTTCTGGATGCAGGCGCTGTACTTGGCGACCTTCGACGAGCTCGCCGAGCCGCTGGATGACCCGCCCGCTCCGGAGCCCACCGCGCCCTGCACCCCGGCAAGGAGCGCGCGCAGCTTGGTGGTGAACTGGCTGTAAGGCAGGACGTGGCTCGGTGCGCTGATCGTCTGCGGCTGGTTGAGGTGGGCGTACTGGATGGTGAGGCCCACGCCCGCGGCGGTCATGCCGCCGAGCTGGGCGGAGGTCTGCCCGCTGACCGGGATGGTGAGCGACAGGGTCAGCTTGCGCAGCGTCTGGTCGCTCTTGCCCGTCCACACGTCGACGGTGGCGTTCTTGACCGCCGCGGCGATCTTCTGCTGGGTGGCGGCCGGGATCTGGCTGGGGATGCTCGACGAGCTACCGGTGGTCTTGGCCGTCTTGCCCAGGAACGTGTTGAGGTCGGCGAGGAGCGCGCCGACGTTGACGCCGGAGCGGATGTGCGTCGTCTGGGCGCCGCCGACGGTGTCGCTGCCGACGATCACCGGGTGCTCGAGCCAGTGCTGGGGGTTGATGCCCAGGCCGGCGAGACCCGCGGCGGAGCCTGAGCCTCCCACCGACGAGAAGCTCGACTCCAGCTTCTGGAAGTCGGCCTGCGGCAGCTGATAGGCGTTGCCCTGGAGGGTCACGTAACCGGCGGTGCCGGTGGAGATCACGCCGAGCGAGCCGTGCTTGTCCAGGGCGCTGATGCCGACGGTGAACGCCGACGCCGGCAGCTTGCCCGTGCCGCGGCTCTGGAAGGGGCCGTCGAGACTGAAGACGATTGGTGTCGTCAGCGTGCTGGACCCGGACGGGTCGATGCTCAGGGTGAACCCGAGCACGCCGCTCTTGACGGTGTGGCCGCTGGAGAACGTCTGCGCCAGGAGGGTCTGGGCGTTGCCGGAGGACGAGCCGGTGGCGCTGCTGGAGCCGCAGGCGGCCACCGCGAGCGCGCACAGCAGCGCACCGAAAACAAGGACCACACGCAACTTCGAGCCCCGAGCCCTGTTCTCATTGTCCATGCAACGTCCTCCTCATCCTGGGCCGACCCGTGGCGCGAATGTAGCATCGGCACCCATCCGCCTGAGCCTGTTGGTTGCGGTCGTCATGGCCATCCTTCCGTCCAGCGCGCTGGCGGCGCGCGTGGTCGTGCTCGGCCATCACGGCCACGCGACGGTCCGCAACGACCCGTTCGTGACCGGGCCCGCGGTGACCCCGCAGCCGACGGTGCTGACGACCGCGGGACGCCGCCGGGTGAGGCACGGGCAGCGCCGCCGGCGCCGGCAGCAGGTGACGGTGGCGGGCACGCTGCGCGGGATCTACCTCCACCACCACATCAGCGCCGCCAAGTACCACGGCTACGTCGCCGCCTTCCGCAAGGCCCTGGCCACCGAGCGGCGACTGAGCGGCACCCGGCGCGCCGAACTGGCCGCGGTGACCTCCACCATCCACGAGATCGCCGCCGCCCACCAGCTCACGGCCCCGCGGCTGCCGGTCCTGTTCGCCACGCTGGCGGTCAATCAGCAGTGGTGGACGACGGGGCCACTGCTGTCGACCTACCAGCGGGTGGAGATCGCCGGCTCCCAGCTGGTGTGGGAGTACTACCCCGGCCAGGGCATCCAGCTCCAGGTCCTCGGCACGTTCGGCAAGGCCGACGGCCTGTACACCGGCGGTCCCTCCGACTACCCGGCGCTCCAGCAGCTGCTCTCGGAGATGATCCCCATGGCGGCCCGCCGCGCCGGCGGCCTGGCCTGGGAGTACTACTTCCACTTCGACGGCGGGTCGCCCCCGTGGACGAGCGCGATGTCACAGGCGACGGGGCTTGAGGCCCTGAGCCGCGCGTACACGGCGACCAACGACGGCTACTACCTCAACGTCGCCCAGCGGGCCCTGCCCATCTTCACCCGGCCGCCGAACGCCGGGGTCGCCGAGCCGACCGGCCGGGGCGTGCGCTTCATGCAGTACACGTTCGCGCCCCACACCGACATCATCAACGCGTTTCTGCAGACGCTCATCGGGCTGGACGCCTACGCCCAGGCGAGCGGCAACCCGACGGCGCAGCGACTCTTCCAACAGGGCAACGCCGAGGCCATCGCCGAGGTCCCGCACTACGACACCGGTGCCTGGTCGCTGTATCAGCCCGGGGTCGAGGACGATCTCAGCTACCACGAGCTGGTGACCGGTTTTCTGTCGCAGCTGTGCTCGCTGGTGGGCGCGCCCGTCTACTGCACCGCCGCCCAGCACTTCCAGTCCGACCTGAAGACCCCGCCCGTCCTGCAGCAGCTGACGATGCGCGCGCCCGCGGGCCGGCCGCTCACCATGCGCTTCCGGCTCTCGAAGGTCTCGCACGTCGGCATCGTCATCAGCCAGGGATCACACACCGTGTTCGCGACGAGCGCCAGCTTCCCGTACGGGGTCGACCGGTTCTACGTCCCGGCGATCAAGCGCGCCGGCACCTATGGGATCGTCCTCGACGGCACCGACCTGGCGGGCAACTTCGCCCGCATCACGGGCACCCTGACGGTTACGCCCCGGAAGCGACATCACCCCTAGACTCGGCCGGATCATGCGTCCGCGCACGATCCTCTACACCGGCAAGGGCGGCGTGGGCAAGACCTCGGTGGCGGCCTGCACCGCCCGGGGGTGCGCGGCCGCCGGCCTGCGGACGCTGGTGATCTCGACCGACCCGGCGCACAGCCTGTCGGAGTCACTGGGCGTTGAGTTGGGCGCCGAGCCGGTGCCGGCCGGGGACCGGTTGTGGGGGCAGGAGGTCCGGGCCCAGGACGAGATGGAGCGCCACTGGGCGGGCGTCCAGGAGTGGCTGGGGGAGCTGCTGGTGGAGCGGGGGGTCGATCGCATCTCGGCCGAGGAGCTGACCGTCCCGCCCGGGATGGACGAGCTGTTCGCGCTCCTGCGCCTGCAGTCCCACAACGAGTCCGGCGAGTGGGACGCGATCGTCGTCGACTGCGCACCGACCGGGGAGACGCTCCGGCTGCTGTCCTTTCCGGACGTCGCCCGCTGGTGGATTGACAAGGTGTTCCCGTTCGAGCGCCAGATCCTGGCCGCCGCCCGGCCGATCGCCCGCTCGCTGCTCGACATCTCGCTGCCGGGCCAGGCGGTGTTCGCCGACATGGAGCGGCTGTCGCAGAACCTCATCGCGATGAACGAGATCCTCCGTGACCGGAGCCGGTGCACGATCCGGCTGGTCATGAACCCGGACAAGATGGTGATCGGCGAGGCGATGCGGACGTTCACCTACCTGAACCTGTACGGCTACCTCACCGACGCCGTTGTCGTCAACCGGGTGTTCCCGGCCGACGTCGGCAGCTACTTCGCCGGCTGGCGCGCGGTTCAGGAGGAGCATCTGACGCGGGTGCACTCGGCGTTCTCCCCCGTGCCGGTGCTGTGCGCGCCGTACTTTGAGCAGGAGGTGGTGGGGCCGGAGATGCTCGACCGGCTGGCGGCCGCGCTGTTTGCCGGGGTGGAGCCGGCGGCCATCCTGTGGAACACGCTCGCGCAGGAGCTGGAGGTGCTTGACAGCGGCGCGCGACTGCGCCTCGATCTCCCGTTTGCCGAGAAGGGGGATATCTCGCTCAAGCAGATTGGGCTGGAGCTGATCGTCGGCGTCGACGGACAGCGCCGGACTATCATGCTCCCGCCTGCGATGGCCGCGATGCGGCCGGCAGCGGCCACCTTCGAAGGCGGCGCGCTGCAGATCAGTTTTGATGGTGAGCAACGACGACCCCGGTCACAGCGGTAGGTCCCCAGAGGAGCCCGGCGGCTCCGCCGAGGACGTGCTCAGCCGGCTGGAGCAGCGGCTGGATGCCGCGTCGGAGGCGGCCGAGCGGCTGTTCGCCGACGCCGCCGCTCACGTGGCCGGCGGGACTCCGGCCGCCGGGTGGCAGCGCCGCCGGCAGGAGCCGTCCGCGGGCGAGGGCGAGGCGCCGCTGTTCGGCAGCGACGCCGATGTTCTCCTGGGCCTGCTCGCCGCCGTCCGCGACCGGATCCCGCCAGAGCTCCAGCAGCGACTCGCGGACGCCGTGCGGGAGGTGCTGCTGGCCGTGCGGGCCCTGATCGACTGGTACCTGGAGCGGACCGACCGGCGCGCCAAGGACGCACGCGAGGTCCAGGACATCCCAATTCTGTAGATCGCGGGGGCGGCCGCCCCGACGCCTACAATCGACGCGTGGCCCGCACCTCGACCCTGGGTACCGCGCCGGCACGGCTGGCCCGTACCTGGCGGGATCTGCCATCGGAGCGGCGATTGGCGGCGGGGGCGGCGCTCGGCCTGTTTGTGGCGCTCTTCCTGCCCTGGTATCAGGAGACGGTGATCGCCCAGGGCGTGACCCGGCTGGCCTCGATCACCGAGTCGCTCACCGGGTGGGCGGCGTTCTCGTTCGTCGAGGCGGCCGTCCTGCTCGTCGCCGCCGGCGTGCTCGTCCTGGTGTACATGCGGGCGCAGGGACGCGCCTTTCACGTCCCCGGAGGCGACGGCGGGATCATCACCGCCGCCGGGTTCTGGACGTGCGTCCTGATCGTCTGGCGGATGTTCGACAAGACGGGGACGACGGGGCACGGCGAGTACGCGACGACATCCGGGATCGAGTGGGGGATCTTCATCGCGCTCGTCCTTGCCGGCGTGCTCACCTACGCGGGCACGCGGATCCGCCGGGCCCATGACCCGGAGCCGCCGCTGCCGGGCGAGGCCGGTCCCGTGGGCGCCCCGGGCGGAGCGGCTGCGGGTGCAGCGGCCGCCGGAGGGGTGACCCCGGGAGGCGCGGCTGGCGGAGGGGCATCCGCCGGAGCGGCGTCCCGCGGACGGGTGACCGCCGGCCGCGCCGAGAACCGCCTGAGCTTCTGGGAGCGGGCCGCCCGCAAAGCGTTTGGGCCGCCCGCCGGGGAGCCGCCGCGGCCGCCGTCGCGGCGTCCCCGCCCGGCTGCATCAGCCGCAGCGAGCGACCACGTCCGCTCCGCCCGCGCGCCGGAGATGGATGCCGACGAGACGTGGACTCAGAGCGCCGGTCCCACGCCGCGCGCCCGCCCGCGGAGCATCGCCGGGGACGGCGAACTCGGGCAGCCGGCCACCGGCGCGTACCACTTCAACGTCGGCGATCTGGACATCGCCGATCCGCCCACCTCCCCCCTTGCTCGGTCGCGGCCGGCGACCCCGCGGCGCGACGACACACATCCCGGGCGGCCGACACCCGCGGCCGCCGACGCCGCGGACACGGTGCGGCTCTCCGGCGATGAGGCTCCGACGCTCGTCGGCTCCGACGCCGGCGCGCCGCTGCCCGGATCCGAGGCACCGACGCTCCGCACCGGAGAGCGGCCGCCGCGCGGCCGCGCCGAGGCTCCGACGAGCCGCATCGGCCGCGGCCGGCCGCCACGGGCCGACGCCGAGCCCCCGGAGGATCAGCTGACGATGCGGCTCGACCCGCCCCACTGACACTGGGCGGGTGCCGGCGACGGCTCCCGGGGCGGGGACGCAGGCAGGGCGGGGTCTGACCGGCGCCCCCTCCGGGGCCGGCGCCCGGCGGCTCTAATGCGGCTGGACGATCCAGGCGAAGTAGGCGCCGGTCAGACCGATGATGAGGATCCCGGTGACGATCAGGGTGCGCGACCGGCTCATGTGGCCAAAGACACCGATCACCAGCCCAAACAGCATGACCGCCAGGAACGCGTGCAGCTGCGACTGCTGGGAGGCGATGAGGAGGCGCACGGAGCAGAACCCTATATTTGAAGTCCCGGGTGCACGCCGCTCGTGCTCCCGTGCGCGACCGCACCCCCACCTCGCCCCAGTGATGCCTGACACGATCTCCCAACCCGGCCAACCCGGCCAACCCGGCCAACCCGGTCAGCCCGCCTCCGTCGACGACGTCGCCACCGGCCTGCGCGCGGTCGGCTACCTCCCGGGCGAGGCGACGGCGCTCGTCAGCTTCCTGGCGGCCAAGCTGGGCAAGCCCGTGCTCGTCGAGGGGCCGGCCGGGGTCGGCAAGACCGAGCTGGCCAAGGCGCTGGCCAGGTACCTGGGCCGGACGCTGGTGCGCCTGCAGTGCTACGAGGGCCTGGACGAGGCCAAGGCGCTGTATGAGTGGAACTACCGTAAGCAGCTGCTGCGCATCCAGACCGAATCCGGCGAGGCCGGCTGGCAGGACGTCCAGGACGACATCTTCGGCGAGGAGTTCCTCCTCCCCCGCCCGCTGATGACCGCGATCGCCTCCGCCGAGCCCGTCGTCCTGCTCATCGACGAGATCGACAAGACCGACCAGGAGTTTGAGGCGATGCTCCTGGAGCTCCTGTCTGACTTTCAGATCTCGATCCCGGAGCTGGGGCGGATCGAGGCGCGGACGCAGCCGGTGGTGCTGCTGACCTCCAACAACACCCGGGAGCTGACCGAGGCGCTCAAGCGCCGCTGCCTGTACCTGTGGCTCGACTACCCGGACATCGAGCATGAGCTGGCCATCGTTCGCCTGCACTCGCCCACCCTGGACGAGACCGTCGCCCGCAAGCTGGTGGAGATCGTCAACCAGGTGCGCGACCTGGACCTCAAGAAGCCGCCGAGCATCGCCGAGTCGATCGACTGGGCGCGCGCGCTCATCCTGCTCGGCGCCAACGACATCGACGCCGATGTCTTCCGGCAGACGATGAGCGTGATCGTCAAGCACCGGACCGACCTTGACACCGTTGCCGCGCGCGTCGGCGTCAAGCTTGAGCCGGCCACCGACGCGCAGCCCGCGGCCTGACGCGGCGGGCCCGCCGCATCAGGCCGATGAGTCCTCCCGGACCCCCCAACGGTACGCCCCCGGGCAAGCTCTACGCCCGCATCCCGGACCGGGGCCCCGGCGGCTTTGACGGGCAGCTGCTCGCCTTCGCCGAGGAGCTGCGCGAGGAGGGGATGGCGGTCGGCACCTCGGAGCTGCTGGATGCGTTCGCCGCGCTCGGCGAGATCGGCTGGGGCGACCAGACCGACTTCAAGGAGGCGATCGCCGCGACGCTGGCCAAGTCCCCGGATGACCGGCGGACGTTCGAGCTGGTGTTTGAGCGGTTCTTCTTTCGCGCCGCCGAGGCGGAGGCGGCGCGCCAGGAGATCGGCGAGGCCGGCAACGCCGGTGCCGTCGGCCAGTCGCTGGAGATCGACCTCGAGGCGCTGCGCCAGCAGATCGCGGCCGCGCTCCAGCAGGGCTCGGAGGCGGCCATGCGCGACCTGGCGCGGCTGGCCATCGCCGCGTTTGGCAAGGGCGAGGGCTCCGGCGTGCTCGGCGTCGACGTGCAGCGCATCCGCCGGGCGCTCGGCCTGCGCACCGAGCCCCAGCCTGACCTACCCGCCGACGACCCCCGCCGCGACGGCGTGCCCCGGGACCAGCTGCGCCGCTTTGAGGCGCACCTGCGCCGCGAGCTGGAGCGGGCGCTGATCGAGCGGACGGCCAGCCTCCCGCCCAAGCGCCCCCTGACCGAGCTTGACCGGGCGCTGCCGACCGGCCCCATCCAGGACCTCGCCGCCGTGCACCGCGTCGTCGCCCAGCTCAAGCGCCGCCTGGCCAGCCAGGGCCACGAGCTGCGCGGGCGCAAGCGCCACGCCCATGTCGACGTGCGGCGGACGATGCGCGCGTCGCTGCAGACCGGCGGGGTGCCGATCGAGCTCAAGTACCGGCCGCTCCGGCCCCGGCGCCCGGAGATCTTCGTCCTGTGCGATGTCTCGACGAGCGTGACGAGCGCCAGCACGTTCTTCCTCAGCGTCCTGCACGCGCTCCATGACTCGTTCCGCAAGCTGCGCTCGTTCGTGTTCATCGAGCGGATCTCGGAGGTGACGGAGGTGTTTGAGCGCGAGCGCGACTTCCGCGCCGCCAGCGAGGCCGTCTCCCGCGACGCCGGGGTCGCCGACATCTCCGGCTACACCGACTACGGCCGGGTGTGGACGGAGTTTCTGGCGCTCATCGAGGACGAGCTGCATCCGCGGGCGACCGTCATCGTGCTCGGCGACGCCCGGACCAACGGCCGTCCCCCGCGCGACGACGTGTTCGCGGCGATCACCGCCAAGGCGGGGCGGACGTTCTGGCTCAACCCGGAGCCGCGGCTGTACTGGAACTACGGCGACTCGGTGATCGCCGCGTACGCCGAACACTGCACGGCGTTTGAGTGCTGGCGAACGGACCAGCTGGAGGAGTTCGTCAAGGCGCTAGCGCGGCCGGTCGTAGCGTAGGAAGACGCTGCCCGCGAAGGTAGAGTCCAAGGCAGTGACCAACCGCGAGAAGCTGCACCGCTTCGTGGACGAGCTGAGCGAGGACGAGGCGGAAGCCGCCCTACGGAGACTGCGCGTCGAACGTGAGGCCGTCCAGCGGTGGGCGCAGGGCGAGGAGACCGGCACGGAGGATGCGTGGGCGCTGGCCAACGCCCGCGAGGCGGTCCGCGAAGAGCCGTGGTAGCGCGCGGCGAGGTCCGCTGGCTGGAACTCGAACAGGAGGGCCGCCGACCCGTCGTCGTGCTCACGCGCGATGAGGCTCTGCCGGCGCTCCGCAACGTCGTCGTCGCGCTCGTCACCCGCACCGTTCGTGGCATCCCGACCGAGGTGCCGCTCGGCCCAGGCGACGGGATGCCCGTCGAATGCGCCATCAGCCTCGACAACCTGCGGACCATCCCGAAGAGCCTCCTCACCAAGCCCATCACTCGCCTCGATTCCATCAAGCTCGATGCCCTTTGCCGTGCTCTCGCGGCGGCCACCGGATGCTGACCTTCCGAATTGCACTGCGAATCACGGTGTTCGAGTGCTGGCGCACCGACCAGCTGGAGGAATTCGTCAAGGCGCTGACGCAGCCCATCGTCGCCTAGGCCGTGACGCTCGTCGCCGCCGCCGCCGTCAGTCCGGCAGGACGTGCAGGATCTCCCAGAGATGGCCGTCCGGGTCGCTGAAATAGCCGGAGTAGATGCCCCAGGGGCGCTCGTGCGCCGGTCCCAGCACCTGCCCGCCCGCCTGCCGCGCGAGGTCAAGCACGCGGTCGACCTCGGCGCGGCTGTCGACGATGTGGCCGATGCTCACCCCGGAGCCGGTGGTCATCTCCGATCCCACGTGGGCGTCCTTGGCCAGCTCGGAGCGGGGATAGAGGGCCAGGGTGAGGCCGTCGGCGAGCCGGAACATGGCCACCGCCCCGGCCGGATGCTCCTCGTCGCCGGCAAACTGGGTGCCGGTGATGCCCGGCGACGGCAGCCCCAGCCCGTCGCGGTAGAAGGTCAGCGCCCGTTGCAGGTCGCCGACGCCCAGGGTGATGACATGGATGCGCGGGGTCATCCCCGCCGCATCGGTCACACGTGCTCCTCAGCCCGGCGCGCCGCCAGCGCCGCCAGCGATGCGAGGGCCGGCAGGTCGCCGAGATATGCCGCCTCGACGTGCCAGGCGAGCGCATCCGGACGCTCAGCCCGGGAATCGACCAGCTGCTGGACGCGGCCGATCAGCGCCCCCACCGCCTCGACAGAAACGCTGGCCCCGCCCTCAGCGGCCTGCATCCGACGCTCTTCGTCTGACATGGCGTCCCCCTCATGACCCGATGCCGGAGATGATCCCACCACCCGCCACCGGCCACCAGCGCGCGCCGGCGGCGCGCAACTTCCCGGGCCATGCGCGTGTTTGGCGAGTGGTGCCTCTCATCACCTCCCGCTCCGGCCGTGGGCCGGCTCTCCCCCGCCCCGCCGGACCCGTCCCGGGCCTGACCGCGGCGCTCGCCCGCGGCCTGCGCCTCGGGCTCGCCGCCGTCGCCGCGGCGTGCCTGGTTGCGCTGGCGCTGCCGGCGGCCCGCGCCTCGGCGGCATCGCCGGCGATCAGCGTCCAGAGCAACCAGCTGATGCGCAACGGGGTCCCGTGGGTGCCCCGCGGGGTGCAGATCGTGGGGCTGGTGGCGCCCGACGGGGCCCTGAACGGCAAGTACATCCCCGCCCATCAGCACTTCAGCGCCGCCGAACTGCAGGCGGCGGTCGCCGACCACGCCGACGTCGTCCGCTTCCAGGTCAGCCAGTTCGGCATCGATCCGCAGGGCCCGCTGTACTCCCCGGCCTATGTCCAGGAGGTCCAGAACGGGATCGAGGCCGCGCGCGCCCTTGGCCTGGCTGTGATCGTCTCCGTGCAGGCCGAGGGGCCGGCCGGCGAGATGAACCGGTGCCCGCTGCCGGACTCAGGCGCCGCGCGGGCGTGGGCGCAGCTGGCGCCGATGTTCGCCGGCGACCCGGGGGTCATGTTTGAGCTCTACAACGAGCCCGCGCCGCCGCCGACCCAGGTCGACTGGGACCGGTGGCTGAACGGGGGCCAGGTCAGCTTCCCCAGCGGCTCCTGCCAGTCGGTCGGCATGCAGCCGCTCATCGACCAGATCCGTGCGGTGGCGCCGCAGAACGTCATCGTCGTGCCCGGCCTGCGCGGCGAGCAGACGCTGCGTGGCATGCCGCAGGTGACCGATCCCGCCAACCCGGACGATCCGCAGCTCGCCTACGGCATCCACTATCCGACGCTGGTCAAGAACATCGGCGCGTGGGACACGGCGTTTGGCGCCGTCACCGCCCGGGCGCCGGTGATCGTCACCGAATGGGACGCCAACTCGACGACCAACTGCCTGGTCAACGCCCCCCTCGAGGCCCAGCTGCTGCTCGACTACCTGGCGAGCAAGCAGATCGGCATCGTCGGCTTCGCCTTCGACCTGCCCGGGACGATCATCGCCGACTGGTCATACACCCCCACCAGCTACAGCGCCTTCGCCTGCGGCGCCTACGGCGGCGGCCCCGGCCAGCTGCTGTTCTCCGATTTCGCCGCCGAGGCGCAGGCGGGCGACGGCAGCCAGCCCAACCCGGCCCCCGGGTGGATCGTCAGCGCCGGCGCGCTCAACCGCCTGCACCAGCTCGCCCCGGGGCTGACCGGGCACTTCTTCAACACCCCGCGGACGTTCGTGAGCGGCGCGAGCACGCAGTCACTGGCGGCCACCGGGCTTCAGACCGCGATCCCCACCGAGACGTTCACCAACGAGGTGGGGCTCGCCCGGGCCCTGAACGCCGGCCGGCTGCGGCCCGGGACCGAGGCCGTCGTGTACGCCGACTCGGCCTCGCGCCGGACCCCGCGCAACCAGCAGCGCAACCCGGGCCGCTTCTACCGGCTGGCCGCCCGCGCCGCCCACGTCCACGGGCTGCTGTTCATCGCCGCGCCGTCGCCCAGCCTGGTCAGCGTGATCACACCCCACACACCCCCGGCGCGCCAGACCCAGGAGTTCCTCAAGTTGCGCATCCCGGCCGCGGCGGCGCGCAACGCCGACGCCTATGAGG
>DASSZQ010000065.1:0-9521 GCA_035702755.1 Solirubrobacteraceae bacterium
GCTCGACACGCTCGCCGCCGAGAACCGGCCGGGGCGCCACGGGCTCTGGCAACGACGCGTCGAGCGCCGCCGGGCGGCCCACGCCCCGCTGCTGTTGACGATGGCGCCGCAGTCGCTGGCGCCGCTGCGGGGACGACGGCACGCTGAGGCGGTCGAGGTGCCGGTGGCGGTGGAGGCCTCCGGGCCCGCGGCGCCCGTCCGCGACCTCGACGTGCTCGCCTACGCCGCCGACCCGGTCAAGCGCCGGCTGGAGTTCATCCTGGAGGCGTGGCGGCGCGCGCGGCGGGATGAGGAGACCCTGCTCGTCGCCGGCATCGAGGCCGAGCGGGCGTCGGCCGCGGGGCGGGCGGTCCCCGGCGTGCGGTTCCTCGGCCGCCTGGCGCCGGACGAGTACCGGGCGCTGCTGCGGCGCACCCGCGTGTTCGTCGCCGCGCCCCGGCGTGAGGACTTTGGCATCGCCCCCCTGGAGGCGCTGGCCGACGGCGCCATGCTGGTGACCACGCCGGCGCCGGGGCCGTACGCCGCGCTGGAGCTGGCCCGCAGGCTTGACCCGCGGCTGGTTGCCGAGGATTTGGCGCCCGCCCTGCGCGCCGCCCTGGACGCGCCCGCGGTCGACTACGCTGAACGGGCGGCGGCGCTTGTCCGGCCCTTCAGCCGGGATGCCGTGACGCTAACCATCAGCGAACGCGTGCTTCCCCGTTTGATGCCAGGATTTATGACGTGAGCCCCCTGGCCTACATCCCCAGTCCGCCCCGGAACGGCTTCAGCATCGGCCCGCTGTTCTTTCACGCGTACGGGATCGCGTACGTGTTCGCGGTGGCCGCGGCGATCTACATCTCGCGGCGGCGCTGGGCGAAGGTGGGCGGCGACCCGGAGCTGTGTTACGAGATCGCGATGTGGGCCTTCCCGGCCGGGCTCATCGGCGGCCGGATCTACTTCGACATCACCACCCCGGCCAAGATCCCGCCCCACTGGTGGGGCGTGTTCGCGATCTGGGACGGCGGACTGGGCATCTGGGGCGGCGTCGCCGCCGGGGCGGCGGTCGGCCTGTGGCGGGCCCGCAGGCGCCTGAGCCACGACGACGTCCTGCGGCTGATGGATGCCGTCGCCCCCGGGCTGCTCGTCGCCCAGGCGATCGGCCGGATCGGCAACTACTTCAACCAGGAACTGTTCGGCGCGCCCTCGTCGCTGCCCTGGGCGCTGAAGATCTCCCTCGCCCACCGGCCCCCGGGCTACCTGCGCTACCCCACGTTTGAGCCGACCTTCCTCTACGAGCTGATCTGGAACCTGCTGTTCGCCGCGTTCCTGGTGTGGCTCGGCAACCGGCGGCGGATCCGGGCGCCCGGGCTGTTCCCCCTGTACGTCGCCGGGTACTCGGGCTTTCGCATCTTTGAGGAGACCCAGCGCATCGACTACTCCAATTACTTCTTGGGGCTGCGCGTGAACTTCTTCATCGCCTCGGTCCTGTGCCTGCTCGCGCTCCTGTGGTTTGTGGCCGTGCAGCGCGGCTGGCGGGGCTGGGGCGTCGAGCCCGCCGAACCGGTCCCGGAGGCGGTGCGCGCCGCCGGCCCCACGCGGGGCATCGGCTTCCCGCGCCCGGCATCGGCGACCGCGGGCGCCGGCGCGCGGTCCGGGACGGCGCCGCGTCCCGGTTCCGGCGCCCCGCCGCCCCGGCGCACGCGGTCCGGCTCAGGCCAGAGACGGCGACGGCGCTGACGCGCGGCGTCGGTCAGCCGCGCGCCCGCGGGCGCATCGCCTCAAGCTCGCCCCACGGCCGGGTGTTGGCGATCGCCTCGGGTCCCAGCCATCCCCGGCGCGCCGTCGCCACCCCATAGCGGGCGACGGCGAAGCCGCCGACCCGGTGGGCATCGCAGTTGATGACGATCGGCACCCCGGCGCGCGCCGCCGCCCGGGCGTGCACGTCGTTGAGGTCGCGCCGATCCGGGCTGGCGTTGATCTCCAGCATCGTCCCCGTCTCCGCCGCCGCCTCGACGACCGCGGGGAAGTCGAAGGCGTACGGCGACCGGCGCTCGATCTTGCGACCCGACAGGTGGCCGATGACGTCGACCAGCGGATTGGCGGCGGCGCGGATGATCCGCGCGGTCATGGCGGCGGCGTCCATCTGAAACGAGGAGTGCACGGAGGCGACGACCCAGTCGAGCAGGCTCAGCGTCTCGTCGTCGTAGTCCAGCGAGCCGTCGGGCAGGATGTTGACCTCGGACCCGGCCAGCAGCGTCATCCCGCCGACGGCGTCTGATCCGGAGAGCTCGCGGACGCGGTGTATCTGCTCGCGCAGCCGGGCCGGTGAGACCTCGTTGCCGAAGCCGAACGACGCCGAGTGATCGGTGATCGCCAGGTACTCATAGCCGGCGTCACGGGCGGCGAGCGCCATCTCCTCGATCGAGGCGGTGCCGTCGGAGGCGTGGGTGTGGCAGTGCAGGTCGCCGCGCAGGTCATCGGTGGTGACCAGCGCCGGCAGCAGGTGGCCGGCGGCGGCCTCCAGCTCCCCGCGGTTCTCGCGCAGCTCGGGCTCGATGTAGTCAAGGCCGAGCAGGGCGTAGACCTCCTGCTCGGTGCTGCAGCGCGTCGTCTCGCCGGTGGCGTCGTTGTGCACCCCGTACTCGGATACGTGCAGCCCGCGGCGCACGGCCGCGTCCCGGAGCGCCATGTTGTGCTCCTTGGAGCCGGTGAAGTGCTGGAGCAGGTTGCCGAACTGATCCGGAGCGACGATGCGCAGGTCGACCCGCAGGCCGGTGTGGGTGCGCAGGCGCACGCCGGAGTCGCTGGGGGTCTGGGCGGCCTCCACCAGCTCAAGCTCGGCGGCGGCGCGGGCGAGGGCCAGCGGGTCAGAGGCGGTGGCGATGATGTCGAGGTCCTTGACGCTGTCGGTCATGCGCCGTGCCGAGCCGGCGAGCTCCACCCGCTCGGCCGCGGGGTGGTCACGCAGCGCCGCCAGCAGCTGCTCGCCGACCGCGAGCGCGCGGTCAAGGACAAAGCGGCCGCTGCCGCCGTCTGCGTCTCCGGCCTCGGCGGCGGCGCGGGCGACGCTCGCCGCGGCCAGGAGGCTCTCCTCGGCCTTGGGGCCGAAGCCTTTGAGCGTGCGGATCTGCTGCGCGGCGGCGGCGGCCTCCAGCGCGGCCAGCGAGTCGATGCCCAGCTCCTCAAACAGCCGCCGCGCCCGCTTGGGGCCCAGGCCGGGCAGGCGGGTCATCTCCAGCAGGCCCGCGGGAAACTTCGCCCGCAGCTTGACCGCCGCCGGGATCGCCCCGTCGTCGGCGAGGGCCAGGACCTTCTCCTGGATGGTGGCGCCGATCCCCGGCAGCTCGGTGGCCCGGCCCTGCCGGGCCAGCCCCGTGACCGACACGGGCGCGTCGCGCACCGCCTTGGCGGCGTTGCGATAGGCGACGACGCGGTGGATGATCGCGCCGTCGAGCTCGTAGAGGTCGCCGAGCTCATCGAGGGCGGCGGCGATCTCGGAGTTGGTGGGCTCGGCCATGCTGTCAGCGCAATCTAGCCCGCCGCCCCGGCGCGGAGCGGAGCCAGCGGTGGGCCGAAGGCCCCGCCCCCGCTAGCTATACTTTCTGAAGTAGGAAGCGACGACAAGGAGATCACATGGCAGGCGCGGTGACGGACGTAACCGACAACAACTTCCAGGCCGAGGTGGTGGAGTCAGACAAGCCGGTGCTCGTCGACTTCTGGGCGCCGTGGTGCGGGCCGTGCCGTCGTGTCTCGCCGGTCGTCGAGGAGATCGCCTCCGAGCGCGCTGAGTCGCTCAAGGTGGTCAAGCTCAACATCGATGAGAACCAGCAGACCGCGGTCAAGTTCAACGTCATGTCGATCCCGACGCTGATGCTGTTCAAGAACGGCGCGGTGGCCAAGACCGTGATCGGCGCCTATCCCAAGCGCAAGATCGAGGAGGAGCTGGAGCCGGCGCTCGCGTAGCCCGCTCAGCTCACGCTTCATCCCGTCGCGGTTCGGTGCGCGCGTTCGCGCACCGGGCCGCTTCGTCTATCCGGTGCAGGGGGCGAGCCGGTTGGTCGTCAGCAGCAGCCGGCCGAGGGCCACCCAGGCCGAGCCGTAGTAGGTGGGGTGCTGCTGGTTGAGCTGCTGGGCCTGCTTGAGCAGCCCCGGCACCGCCGAGGTGTCCCCGGCCGCCTTGGCCGCGCCTGCCACGGCCGCCAGCGTGACCGGGCTGTGGGAGTTGCCCGCCGGAGCCCCGCTCAGCTGGTGCTGGGTGACGATGTCCTGGGGCGCGGTCTGGCTGAACACGCTCCACGCCCGCGCCACCGCCGCGCGGCCCGCCGGATCGCTGTCGACGCCGAAGCGCACCAGCGTGCGCGGCGCGTCGAAGCTGAACATGCCCGGGCCACTGGTGGAGGAGGCGGCTGAGACCGGTGTCGGCTGCCCGGTGTGGGTGTTGACGATCGCCCAGTCCGGGGGCAGGGGGCGCGTCAGATCGTTGACCAGCTGGGTGCCGCCGGTGGCGAGAGCGCTGAAGCGGGCGTTGCCGGTGGCCTTGGCCAGGGCCTGGAGCGTCGTGGGGTCGAGGTAGCTGGGGTTGAACACCACGTACCCGCCCTTGTTGGCCCACGGCCCGGGGAGCAGGACCTGCAGCGGGCCGGCCTTGGCCGTCTCGTGGGCGAGCACCGCGTTGCCGATGCGGACCGCGGCCCGCTTGAAGTTCGGCTCGTTGAACCGGCAGGAGGCGACCAGGAGGGCGCGGGCCATGTCAAGGTCGGCATCGGAGGCGGGCTGGGCATCGACGACCTTGCCTCCCGCCCAGTGAAACGCGAACAGGCCGCTGGGCTGCTGCAGGTTGTGCTGGGTCCAGGACCAGATCTGATCAAAGCGCTTGCGGTCGCCCACCGCCACCGCCGCCAGCAGGCCGTAGGCCTGCCCCTCGCTGACGGTGTCGCCGCCCTGGTCGGTGCGCTGCACCCGCCCATCGCTGTTGGCATAGGTGCTCAGGAAGGCGTGGGCCGCGGACGTGGCCAGCTGGTCCGGGCTGGCGTTCGGCGGCGGGCCGGACGAGGACGAGGACGAGGACGAGGAGCCGGCACCGCCTCCGCACGATGCGACGCACAGGCTGAGGGCGAGCGCCAGCACAAGACTCCGCAGTCTCACGAGACGCGCACGCCGACGGGGGCTGACGCGGCCCCGGCCGCGACCGCGGCCGGTTTGGGCCGGCGCAGCGCAGGCCAGCAGCCCGTCATCAGGATGCAGATGTGAAACAGCGCGAACGCGGCGTTGTTGTACGTCGCCGAGTTATGGCTGTGGATGAGCCCGTAGATGGAGACGCCCGCCAGGATGGCCACCGCCACCAGCGCCGGGGCCACCGCCCGCGGCTGGCGCTTGTCGGCACCGGTCTTGGGGGTCACCTTGAACGATCCCCGCCGCCGCGCCAGCGTCAGCAGCGAGGCGACGATGAACACCCAGAAGGAGGTGGCGGCCAGCGCCAGCGCCGTGAACGTGTATGAGCCGGCGCCGGCGAGCGCCGCCGTCGACAGGGCGATCACAAAGTACGGCGCGAAGTGCAGCAGGAACTCTGGCGCGGTGAGGTGGGCGAGGGGCTGGACGCCGAACAGGATCCGGACCAGCGGGAACGCCATGTAGAACAGGATCGTCCACCCGGACAGCCAGTACAGGCCGGAGAGCAGGTACTGCGCGCGCAGCCGCCACGGGAGGCGCGCGCGGAGGATCCGGGGCAGGGCGGAGAGGCATCCCCGGGCCCAGCGCAGCTGCTGCGTGGTGTAGGCCGCCATGTCCTCCGGGCCCAGTCCGGAGGCCAGGACCTTGGGCAGGTAGGCGGTACGCCAGCCGCTCTCGTGCAGCGTGATCGACAGCTCGAAGTCCTCGGTGATGGAATGGGTGGGAAAGCCACCGGTCTCATCGAGCGCCGCGCGCCGGAAGACGACGTTGGTGCCGCAGCAGAACGTCGCACCGAGCCCGTCCTTGCCGCGGGCGATGGCTCCGAAGAAGAGCGTCTGCTGATGCCAGGCAGCCCCGGGAACGCCGGGCTGATCGCCGTTGGCGTAGTACTGCGGCGTCTGCACAAAGGCGAGCCGCTCGTCCTCCTCGAAGTGGCCGAGGGTCGCCTCCAAGAAGTCCGGCGAGGCGACGTGGTCACAGTCGATGATGGCGACGAACGGGGCGTCGACGCGACCGAGCGCATGGTTGATGTTGCCCGCCTTGGCGTGATCGTGCACCGGGCGGCGCAGGTACCCGACGCCGTGCACCTCGGCGATGTGCCGCATCTCATCGCTGTCGCCGTCATCGCACAACCACACGCGGACGTCATGCCCGCGCAACCCGGCGGCCGCCGCGACGGTGAGCTCAACGATCTCCGGCGGCTCGTCGTAGCGCGGGATGAGAACGTCAACGGCGACCGGCTGGGTCGGCGCCCTGGGCGTGCGAACCCGCTCAAACGCGCACGTCCACCAGAAGCCCACCGCCTGGATGACGTTGAGCAGCTCGGAGACGACGAGCAGCCCGTAGAGCACCGGCTGGCCGATGCGCACCGGGTCAAGCAGCCAGGACAGATACCAGGCAACGAGCGGCAGGCCGATGAGCGCGGCCAGGCGGACCCGGGTGCGCACCGGCATCCCGCCGGGCAGCGGGTCCCATTGGGGGCGCCGCAGCCGGATGTCAAGCGGGGAGGCGCTCATCGATACCACCACACATCGACGCCGGGATAGCTGCGGAAGTGCACGAGCCGCCGGGTCGCCTTCAGCGCCCCCAGCTCCCGGTCAAGCAGCTTGTGGACCTGGCTGCGATCGGTGAAGGAGGTGATGAGGAACACGCTGCCGGCCTGGGCGCGGGGGGGCAGCGTCCGGCTCAGCGGTTTCGCGGGCAGGCCCGGCGTGTAGCGCCCCACCGCGTAGTTCAGGTTCCGGGGCTCATAGAACACGGCGCTGGACCGGCCCTGGTCACGGCGGACCTGCGTCAGCGCGGCGCGGTAGTCGAACCGGCGCGGGTTGTTCGGATCCAGTTGCTGATCGGCGAGCGCGCCGAGGAGCACGATCAGCACTCCCGCCACCACGAGCCCGCGTCCCAGCCGGCCGCGGGGCCAGCCGGTCGCCATCCGCGCCAGGGCGACCATGAGCGGGGGGACGCCGGCGATCGCGTAGCGCACGTCGAACGCGTTGGGCGCGGCAAGTCCGAGCGCCAGGGTCCCCAGCGCGGGCACCAGCACACAGATCAACAGCAGCCACGCGCGCCGCCCCGCGCCGCGGCCGACCACAACCAGGCTGGCGAGCATGGCCAACGGCCAGACCGCCGAGAGCGCGCTCGTCACCGTACCCGGATGGAAGCCGAAGATGGCCCAGGAGAGGTTGGAGACCGTCGTGTAGAAGGTGACCCCGGCGGCGCCCACGCTCATCACGCCGGCCACCCCGCCGTTGCTGTGCATCTGCGATGCGAACAGCAGTCCCAGGGGCACGAACTGGCAGGCGAGCGCGAGCGAGTCAAGGGCCCAGGCGGCGAGGTACGGCATCTGTCGCCGGCCCTCCGGGGGGGGCTGGAGCGCGGCCAGGAGCAGGAGGATCTCGGTGGCGACCACGATGAACACCCCGGACCAGCTCGACCACACCGCCAGGGAGGCGCCCAGGACGTGCAGGACCCAGTCCAGGGGACGGCCGCGCCGCCGGGCGCGCAGCGCGCCGATGATCGCCAGCGTGCCGAACAGCGCGACGAAGGCGTAGGGGTCGGCGGACTGGCTGTACCAGATGAGGATGGGCGCCACCGACGTGAACAGCCCGGCCACGACCGCGGTCCGGCGGTCGAAGAGGTCGCCGGCCAGCCACGCCGCGACCGGGATGAGAAGGATGCCGGCGACCAGCGACGGAATCCGCACGGCGTACCGGCCGTCGCCAAAGAGATGCACCGCGCACCATTCGAGCACCGGATGCAGCGGCGGGTGCGTTCCGTGCGTCAGCTGCGAGATGAGCGCGCCGAAGCCGAGGCGGGCCTGGTCGACGTTCATGATCTCGTCCACCGACATGCCCCGGTTGACCGCCAGGCGCAGAGCGATGCCGGCCAGCATCGCCACCACCAGCCAGACGGCGACCGTCGCCGGGCGCATCTCGCGCTTGAAGGGCAGCCGGGCGCGGGCGCGGCGGTTTATGGGAAACGGGTCAGGCGGTGTCTCGGCGCGCCGATTGCGCACGCGGGGCACTGGGGATTTGACGGATGCAGCAGAGAACATGGCAGGGGGAACGACCTCGCAGCGTCCGCGGTTTCACATCCGGTCCGCGGCCGCGGAGGCCATGGTGGGTGCCTACCCGGGGCGACTGTCGCTAATCCCGGACGTGCCGTCGATTAGCAAATCGCTAATCCACAAATGCGATTACGCGTCCCGCGGCGGGGGAAGGCGAAGAAGGTGCTTCAAACCGGCCAGCGCATCGGCGCGTATGAACTTGAACAGCAGGTCGGCGAGAGCCGGATGGGCGTCATCTACCGGGCGCGCGACATCCGGCTGCGCCGACCAGTGGCGCTGCGGATCGTCGCCGCCGATCTGGCCGCCGACCCCGTCACCCGGGCTCGCCTGAACCGTGAGTCCACCGCGCTGGCTGCGCTTGATCATCCCAACGTGCCTCCGATCTACGAGGCGGCTGAGGCCGACGGCCGGATCTTCATCGCCAGCCGCTGGGTGGAGGGTCCCAACCTCGGCGAGCTTGCGCAGGAGGAGGGACCGCTTGACCCGGTGCGCGCCGTGCGCATCGTCAACCAGGCGGCGTACGCCCTGCACGCGTCGCACGCCCTGGGGATCATGCACCGTAACGTCAAGCCGTCCACGATCCTGGTCACCTCGGCCGACCACGCCTACCTCACTGACTTTGGGTTGGCGCGCCACGACGCGGACATGACGGGCCTCACCTCGCAGGACGAGCTGTTTGAGTCCTACGATTACGTGGCCCCGGAGTACATCGACGGACGGCAGATCGACGGGCGCGTCGACATCTACGGACTGGGATGCGCCCTGTATGAGGCGCTGACCGCCGAGGTGCCGTTCCCCAAGGCGGGGCCGGCGGCGAAGATGTACGCGCACCTGTCGACCGCTCCGCCGTCGCTGCGGGCGCAGCGCCCGGACCTCCCGGAGCAGCTCGACACAGTCGTCACCCGCGCGATGGCCAAGGACCCGGCCGACCGCCAGCAGACCCCGGAGCAGTTCGCAGTCGAGGCGGCCTCCGCCGTGGGGTTGTCGGTCCCGCCCTGGGCCGGCTCGGACGCCCGGGCGGCGGGCGCGCCCCGGCGACGGGCGGTGGATCCGACGCTCGCGCCGGCGCCGGAGCCGGAGCAGGCACGCGATGGCCACGGGCCGTCGCCGGACGCGGATGGGCATGGGCCGTCGCCGGTGTTGCCGGTGTCGCCGGAGGCGGATGGGGACGGGCATTCGCCGGTGTCGCAGGTGTCGCCGGACGCGGATGGGGACGGGCCGTTGCCGGTGTCGCCGCACGCGGACGGGCACCGACAGCCGGTCGCCCGCCCGGGCGCAGATGGCGCTCGGCCGCGCTCGCCCGCCC
>DASSZQ010000182.1:0-35519 GCA_035702755.1 Solirubrobacteraceae bacterium
GGCCGGCTGGGCTTGGCGCCGGCGGGCGGCTTCTGGGATCATCGGCAGGGATGGCACCGCACCGACCCCGCCCGCAGGACGACACGGACGGCCACCGCCGAGACGAGCCCCACGGCCCCGGCCAGGACGACCCGCGGGGCCGTCGCCAAGACGAGCCCCACGACGTGCTCGCCGCCGAGGAGTTTGGGATGCCGGCGCCTGACCCGGCGCTGCATCGCGACGAGCCGCATGACGTGCTGGCCGCCGAGGAATTTGTCGTTCCCGCCCCGGATCCCGGCCTGCACCACGGCCCGGTGCGGCTGCCGTCGGATCCCACGGGGATCGCCGAGCCCCATGACGTGCTCGCCGCCGAGGAGTTTGCGATGCCCGCGCCGCGCCCCGGGGCGCACGCGCCACACACCGCTCAGCGCGGTCGGAGCCGTGCAGCGCTGCTGGTCGCCGGCGCGTTGGGGGCACTTGTTGCTCTTCTGTGGCGCAGCCGCCGCACTTAAGGCACACGTATGTCTTGATCCGTGACGCCCGGGCGCGTCACGCTCCGACGTGGATGCTTTCTAAGCCCCTCCACGCGGCGTCAGATGACACACGTCTCGCCGACCTCGCGGCGCGGCAGCACGGCGTGGTCGCCATGGGGCAGTTGCACGCGCTCGGATATGGGCGCCATGCGGTGCAGCGGCGGGCTGAAACGGGTCGGCTGCACCGCGTATATCGCGGCGTCTATGCCGTCGGCCATCCGAAGCTGACGCTCAAGGGCAAGTGGATGGCCGCCGTTCTTGCGTGTGGCCCCGAGGCGGTGCTCAGCCACCGGGACGCCGCCGCGCTCGACGGCCTGCGCCGCCCCGGGAGCGGCGACATCGACGTCACCGCTCCCCGGAGGCACAACATCGCCGGGATCCGCTGCCACGCCAGCCCCAACCTGGACCCGCGCGACGTCACCGCCATCGACGGAATCCCGGTGACGACGCTGGAGCGAACGCTGCTCGACGTCGCCGAGGTGCTCTCGCCGCGGATGTTCGCCGCCGCGCTGGAGCAGGCGCAGCGCGACGACCGCCTTGACGGCCGTGGCATCGCCGCCATGATCGCCCGCCATCCGGGGCGTCACGGCATCAGGCCGCTGCAGGCGGCGATGGACGCGCTGCTCGAAGACATTCCGTGGACCCAGTCCGAGCTGGAGCGACGCTTCTTGGCGTTCACCACCACCCACACGCTGCCCACCCCGCTGTTCAACCAGTACGTCGAGGGCGAACTCGTCGACGTGTTCTGGCCGGAGCGCCGGGTCGTCGTCGAGGTCGACGGCTGGCGCACGCACAAGACCCGCCGCGCGTTTGAGACCGACCGGGCGCGGGACGCCAAGCTCGTCGCCGCCGGCTACTGGGTCATCCGCTACACGTCGCGGCGCATCGAGCGCGAGCCGGCGGCGGTCGCCGCCGAGCTGCGCGCCGTCCTCAGCTTCGCGACCGGGCGGTCCGCGGCGGCATGAGGTCGGTGATCGTCCCCTCGGCCATCTCGGCCGAGAAGGCGACGGTCTCCGACAGGGTGGGGTGGGGGTGGACGGTGAGGCCGATGTCCTCGGCGTTCGCGCCCATCTCCAGCGCCAGCACGGTCTCGGCGATGAGGTCGCCGGCGCCGACGCCGACGATCCCGGCGCCGAGCACCCGTCGGGACCCGTCCCCACCCACCCCCACCAGCAGCTTGGTCAGCCCCTCGTCGCGGCCGAGTCCCAGCGCTCGCCCGGACGCGGCCCACGGAAAGACCGTCTTCTCGTACTCGACACCGTCGGCCTTGGCCGCGGTCTCGGTCAGGCCCATCCAGGCGACCTCCGGGTCGGTGTAGGCGACCGATGGGATCGTGCGGGCGTCGAACTGCACGTCGTGGCCAGCGATGACCTCGGCGGCGACCTTGCCCTCATGGGTGGCCTTGTGGGCGAGCATCGGCCCGCCGACGATGTCGCCGATCGCATAGATGCCGGGCACGTTGGTGCGCATGCGGCGGTCGACGGGGATGAAGCCGCGCTCGTCGACGTTGACGCCGGCGGCCCCGGCGTCCACCGCCCGGCCGTTGGGAATTCGCCCCACGGCGACCAGCACCTGATCGAACATCCGCGAGCCGACGCCGGCGATCTCCACCTTCAGGCCGTTCTTCTGGGCGCGGATGCTCTCCACGCGCGTGCCGGTGAGCACGGCCTCGTAGCGCCCGCCGATCCGTTTGGCCAGCGGGCGTACCAGGTCCGGGTCGGCGCCGGGGATGAGCTGCTCGAGCATCTCGACGACCGTCACCTTGGCGCCGAGCGCGTCATAGACACATGCCATCTCCAGCCCGATGATCCCGCCGCCGATGACGAGCAGCCGCCCCGGTATGGCCGACGGCGACAGTGCCGCCGTCGAGTCGATGATGCGCTCGTCCTCCGGCAGGCCGGGGAGCATGGCCGCCTGCGAGCCCGCGGCGATGATGCAGTTCTCAAACGTGATGTCCCGCTCGCCGACGGTCAGCGACGACGGGCCGGTGAACCGCGCGACCCCGGTCACGACCTCCACCTTGCGCTGCTTGGCCAGCCCCCTCAGACCGCCCGTGAGCCGGTCGACGACCGACGCCTTCCACTCCAGCAGCTTCTCCAGCTTGATCTGCGGCTTGCCGAACGAGATGCCGTGCGTGGCCATCTCCTCGGTTTCTGCGATCACCCGGGCCGCGTGCAGCAGCGCCTTGGACGGGATGCAGCCGACGTTGAGGCACACGCCGCCGAGCGTGTCGTAGCGCTCAACCAGCGCCACCCGCAGGCCGAGGTCGGCGGCCCGGAACGCCGCCGTGTAGCCGCCCGGCCCGGAGCCGAGCACGACGACCTGAAAATCACGCTCCCCGCCCGGAGCCGGCGGGGGCGGAGGCTCGGTGGCCACGGCGGCGGCGACGGCCTCCTTGCGCTCGGCACCGGCGCCGTTCTCGGACGACGCCCTGGCCCCCTCAGAGGACTCCATGGTCAGCAGCACGCTTCCCTCGGACACCCGGTCGCCGATCGACACCTTCACCTCGGAGACGACACCGCCCAAGGGCGCGGGAACGTCCATCGTCGCCTTATCGGACTCGAGCGTGACCAGCGGGTCCTCCGGCGAGACCGTGTCTCCCGGGGAGACGAGGATCTCGATCACCGGGACATCGGAGAAGTCCCCGATATCCGGGACGGTGACCTCGGTGGCCGTCGCGCTCACGTCTGGCCTCCTGGGCCGCGAGTTCGGCCGCCAGGCCGATACTCGCCCCGCCTGACGAAGTCAGGCGCGCTCACAGCAGCACCCGGCGCAGGTCCGAAAGGACGCCGACCAGATAGGCGACGAACCGCGCCGCCGCCGCCCCGTCGATGACCCGGTGGTCATAGGACAGCGACAGCGGCACCATCAGCCGGGGCACAAACTCCGAGCCGTTCCAGACCGGCTTCATCGCCGCGCGGGTGACGCCGAGGATGGCCACCTCCGGGGCGTTGACGATCGGCGTGAACGACGTCCCGCCGATGCCGCCCAGCGAGGAGATGGTGAACGTCGAGCCGCTCATGTCGGCCGGGCCCAGCTTGCCCTCGCGCGCCTTGCCCGACAGCGCGGTGAGCTCCAAGGCGATCTCCTTCAGGCCCTTGGTGTCGGCGCCCTTGATCACCGGCACCACCAGCCCCCCGGGGGTGTCGGCGGCAAAGCCGATGTTGTAGTAGCGCTTGAGCACCAGCTCCTCGCCGTCCAGCGAGGAGTTGAAGTCCGGGAAGGCCTTGAGTGCGGCGACGCTGGCGGCGACGAGGAACGACACCATCGTGAACTTCACGCCCTCGCGCTCATGCTCTTTGTTGAGCTGCTTGCGCCATGCCTCCAGGTCGGTGATGTCCGCCTCGTCGTTGTGGGTGACGTGAGGGATCATCACCCAGTTGCGGGCGAGGTTCGGCGCCGAGATGCGCTGGATCCGCGAACGGGCCACCCGCTGCACCGGACCGAACTTCTCGAAGTCGACCGATGGCCAGGGCAGGAGCTCGAGTCCCGCGCCGGCGGCGACGGCGCCGGCGGGTGCGGCTGGGGCCGCCGGCGCGGGTGGGCCGGCCTCGGCCAATCGCTGGACGTCCTCCTTGGTGATCCGGCCCTTGCGGCCGCTTCCCTGGACGTCGTGAAGGTCGACGCCAAGCTCGCGGGCGAGCCGGCGAGCTGACGGTGAGGCGTAGATGGGGCCTCCGCCGTTGCCGCGTGCCTCGGCGGCGGGCGGAGCGGACTCCCGTCCCGGCTCCTGGATGGGCTGGGCCGACGGCGGTGCCGAGGCCGGGCCGGACGCGGCCGGGGCGGGCGACGCCGGGGCCGACTCCTCCGGCCGCTCCGGGGTCTCCATCGCCTCGGCCGGGGCGACCGTCTGCTCGGCGGCGCGATCGGCGGCCGCGGCCTGCTCGGCCGGTTCGCCGGCTCCCGGGTCGCCGTCGGTCGCCTCGATGCTCATGAGCGCGCTGCCCTCCGACACGCGGTCGCCGACCGACACCAGGATCTCGCGTACGACGCCACCCAGTGGAGCGGGGACGTCCATCGTGGCCTTGTCAGATTCGAGCGTGACCAGCGGATCCTCGGCGGCGACCGTGTCGCCCTCGGAGACGAGGATCTCGATGATCGGTACGTCGGAGAAGTCCCCGATGTCCGGAACTTCGACCTTGGACAGCGTGGCGCTCATACGGTCGTCGGCAGGGGCGCGCCGGGGTCGATCTCGTACTTGGCGATCGCGTCGGCGACCACCGCCGGCTTGACCACACCCTGTGCGGCGAGCTCGCGCAGGGCGGCCACCGCGACGTAGTGGCGGTCGACCTCAAAGAAGCGCCGCAGCGCGCGGCGGTAGTCGCTGCGCCCGTAGCCGTCGGTGCCGAGCGTCCGGTAGGGAGCGGGAACCCACTGGCGGATCTGGTCCGGGACGGCGCGCAGGTAATCGGTCGACGCGATGACGGGGCCCCGGCGGCCGGACAGGGCAGACGTCACATATGCCTCGTGCGGCTTCTCGGAGGGGTGGAGCATGTTGAAGCGCTCGGCCTCGATCCCGTCGCGGCGCAGCTCCGAGAACGAGGTGACGCTCCAGACGTCGGCGAGCACGCCGAAGTCCTGCTCGAGCAGGTCGGCGGCGGCCATCACCTCGCGCAGGATCGTCCCGGAGCCCAGGAGCTGGACGACCGGCTTGCGGGTGCGCTTTGGCGCCTCGCGCAGGGGATACATGCCGCGCAGGATTCCCTCCTGCGCCCCGTCCGGCATGGCCGGATGGACGTAATTTTCGTTCATCAGGGTGATGTAGTAGAAGACATCCTCCTGGTCGGCGACCATCCGGCGCAGGCCGTCCTGGATGATGACCGCCACCTCGTAGCCGAATGCCGGGTCGTAGGCCCGGATGTTGGGCACGACGGAGAAGAGCAAATGGCTGTGGCCGTCCTCATGCTGAAGGCCCTCGCCATTGAGGGTGGTGCGCCCCGCGGTGCCGCCGAGCAGAAAGCCCCGGGTGCGGCTGTCGCCCGCGGCCCAGACGAGGTCGCCGACGCGCTGGTAGCCGAACATCGAGTAGTAGATGAAGAACGGCACCATCGGCGTGTTGTGGGCGCTGTACGAGGTGCCGGCGGCGATGAACGACGAGATGGACCCGGCCTCGGTGATCCCCTCCTCAAGGATCTGGCCGTGCTCGTCCTCCTTGTAGAACATCAGCTGCTCGGAGTCCTGGGGCTGGTAGAGCTGCCCAAACGGGGAATAGATGCCGACCTGGCGGAACAGGCCCTCCATGCCGAAGGTCCGCGACTCATCCGGGATGATGGGGACGAGGTGCGGGCCCAGCTGCTTGTCGCGCAGTAGGGCGGCGAGCACCCGGACGAACGCCATCGTCGTTGAGATCTCCCGCTCGCCGGTCCCCTCCAGCTGGCCCTTGAACACGTCGAGCTCCGGCACCGGCAGGGCCGCCTCGGAGCGGCGGCGGCGCACCGGCAGCGGCCCGCCCAGGGCTTCGCGGCGCTCGCGCAGGAACTGCATCTCCGGCGAATCCTCCGGCGGCTTGTAGTACTCGGCGTTGCGGACCTGCTCGTCGGTCAGCGGCAGCTCGAACCGGTCGCGGAAGGCGAGCAGCGCCGCCTCGTTCATCTTCTTGGCCTGGTGGGTGATCATCTGGCCCTCGCCGGAGACGCCCATCCCGTAGCCCTTGATCGTCTTGGCCAGGATGACCGTGGGCTGGCCGGTGTGGCGCACCGCGGCGTCGTAGGCGGCGTAGACCTTCTGCTGGTCATGCCCGCCGCGGTTGAGCAGCCAGATCTCATCATCGGACATGTGGGCGACGCGCTCGAGCAGCCGCGGGTCGCGGCCGAAGAAGTGCTCGCGCACGTAGGCGCCGTCGCGGGACTTGAACGTCTGGTAGTCGCCGTCGACGCAGTCCTCCATCACCTTGACCAGGGCGCCGTCGACGTCGGCATCCAGCAGCGAATCCCAGCGGCTGCCCCAGATGACCTTGATGACGTTCCAGCCGGCGCCGCGGAAGTCGGACTCCAGCTCCTGGATGATCTTGCCGTTGCCGCGGACGGGACCGTCGAGGCGCTGCAGGTTGCAGTTGACGACCCAGATGAGGTTGTCGAGATGCTCGCGCCCGGCAAGCGCGGTGGAGCCCATCGACTCCGGCTCGTCCATCTCGCCGTCGCCGAGGAACGCCCACACCTTGCGGCCGCCGGTCTCGGCGAGGCCGCGGGCCTGGAGGTACTTCATGAACCGCGCCTGATAGATCGAGGTGATGGGGCCGATCCCCAGCGACACGGTGGGGAACTGCCAGAAGTCCGGCATCAGCCACGGGTGCGGGTAGGAGGACAGCCCGTTGCCGTTGATCTCCTGGCGGAAGTTGTCGAGCTGCTCCTCGGTCAGGCGCCCCTCGAGGTAGGCCCGCGCGTAGTTGCCGGGCGAGGAGTGGCCCTGGAAGTAGACGAGGTCGCCGCCGTTCTCCGCCGCCGGCCCGTGCCAGAAGTGGTTGAAGCCAACCTCGTACAGGGTGGCCAGGGACTGGAAGCTGGCGATGTGCCCGCCGAGCTCCGAGGACTCCTTATTGGCGCGGATCACCATCGCGATCGCGTTCCAGCGCACGATCGAGCGCAGTCTCCGCTCGATCGCCGGGTCGCCCGGGAACGGCGGCTCCAGCTCGCGCGGGATCGTGTTCACGTACGGCGTGTTGAGGCTGGCGATCGGCCCCGTGCCCGCGTGCTGGGCGCGCTCGATGACGCGCGTCAGAAGGTGGCGGGCCCGGTCAACGCCGTCATGGGAGACGACGGCGTCCAGCGCCTCCAGCCACTCGGTCGTCTCTACCGCATCGGGATCGGTCGCATTTGGACCGGCGCCGTCTCCGTTGGTGGTCTGAAGCTGCATCTGGCCCTTCTCACTCATGCGCGTTATCGGTACTAACCCCTGATCTCGACTATACCCCCGCGCTCGCGGTCCGACCGACTGGCGCTGAGATCGCGATTTGCCGTAGGTTGCAGGTATGAGCTTGCGCAGGGTGGAGGGACTTCCGGGGGCGCCGTGGGAGCGTCCGCTCGCTGGAATGCTGGACCGGATCACGGTGCATTCAGAGCTGCTGGAGGACAACCCGCTCGGCGATCCGGCGCGGCGGCCGCTGTACGTCTACCGGTCGCCGGGCGCCGTCGACAGCGGACGCCGGCGCTTCCCGTCGGTGTATGTCATCCAGGGGTACTCCGGGCAGGTCGACATGTGGCTGGGCCGCAGCGCGTTTGAGCCGACGATGGTGGAGCGACTCGACGCGCTGTTCGCCGCCGGCGACTGCCCGGACGCCATCGTCGTGTTCGTCGACGCCTGGACGTCGCTCGGCGGCTCGCAATTTCTCAACTCGTCAAGCACCGGCCCGTACCTGGATCACCTGTGCGACGAGATCGTCCCGTTCGTGGACGAGCGCTACCCCACGCTGCCCGGCCCGGAGCACCGCGGGATCGCCGGGAAGTCGTCTGGGGGATACGGGGCGATGGTGGTGCCGATGCTGCGGCCTGACGTGTTCGGCGGCCTGGCCTCACACGCCGGCGACGCGCTGTTTGAGTGCTGCTACGTCCGCGACTTCCCGGTCATCGCCCGCCGGCTGCGCGACGACTTCGGCGGCTCCTACGACGAGTTGCTGCGCCGGCGCCGTGAGGAGCCGACGTTCAACTGGGATCGGTACGGCGAGGCGCTCTCCATGTATGCCTACGCCTGCGCCTACACCCCGGATCCGGCGCGGCCGGGCAAGGCGCTGCTGCCCTTCGACATCCGCACGGGCCGGCTGGTCGACGAGGTGTGGCAGCGCTGGCTGGCGCTCGATCCGGTCCGCATGGCCGAGCCGCACGCCGACGCGCTGCGGGGCATGCGCCGCATCTACCTCGATGCCGGGCGCCAGGACGAGTTCTTCCTCGACCTCGGCGCGCAGGCGTTCTCCGATGAGTTGTCCCGCCTGCACATCGAGCACACGCTGGAGCTGTTCGACGGCAAGCACGGAGGCATCACCTACCGCTACCCGGGCGCGATCCGGGAACTGGTGGTGGCGCTGCAATGATCTGGATCGCACAAGGAGCCTCATGAGCCTGACCGCCGACACGCACCTCGCCTTCGCCGGACCCGGCGCGCTGGCAGCGATGGTGCGCGACAACCAGATCCATCCCCGGGAACTGGTCGAGCTCTACCTGCGCCGGATCGAATCGCTGGATCCCCGGCTCAACGCCTTCCGGGTGGTGCTGGCCGACGAGGCGCTGGCCGAGGCCGACCGGGTGGATCGCACCGGCCCGCTCGCCGGCGTACCGATCGCGGTCAAAGACGAGATGGAGGTGGCCGGCCAGGTGGCCACCCGCGGCGCCCGCAGCTACGGGGCCCCGGCCGCCGCCGACCACGAGGTGGTGCGGCGGCTGCGGGCGGCGGGGGCGATCCCGGTGGGGATCACCAACGCGCCGGAGCTGTGCATCTTCCCGTGGACGGCGAGCCGCGCCAACGGCGTCACCCGCAACCCGTGGGATCCCACCCGCACCCCGGGCGGGTCCTCCGGCGGATCGGCGGCGGCGGTTGCCTCCGGGATGGTGGCGGCGGCGACCGCCGGTGACGGCGGGGGCTCGATCCGGATCCCGTCGGCGTGCTGCGGCCTGGTCGGCATGAAGCCGTCGCGCAGCCAGGTCACCGCCGAGCTGACGACCGGCTGGCTGGGGCTGACAGTGTTCGGCGCGCTGGCCCGGACGGTCGGTGACTCAGCGCTCCTGCTCGACGTCATCTACCCGGGCCATGACGGTCCGCGCTACGCGGCGGCCGCCGCGCGCACCCCCGGCCGCCTGCGGATCGCCGTCTCGCGCAAGCTGCCGCCGGCGCAGCTGGGCCGGGTCTCCGACGATCAGCGCGGAGCCTGGGAGCGGATGGCCACGACGCTGCGGGGCCTCGGTCACGAGGTGGTGGAGCGCGACCCGGAGTACGGGCTGATCCAGGTGGAGTTTCTCCAGTACTGGCTGCGCGGCGTCTATGAGGAGTCGCTGAGCATTCCGGACCGCTCCACCCTGGAGCGCAGCAGCCGCCAGATGGCCGAGGGCGGGCGGTATCTGGTGCCGCCGGCCCGCCGCCGGCGCCTGCTGGCGCGGCGGCCGGAGACGATTGCCCGGATGATGCGGCTGTGGAACGAGTGCGACGTGCTGATGACCCCGGGGCTGGCCACCACGCCGATCGATGCCGAGGGCGGCTTCGGCCGCTCGGCACCGGCGGCCATCGACACGGCCGGACGGTTCTCGCCGTTCACCGCTCCGTTCAACATCACCGGCCAGCCGGCGCTGGCCCTGCCGGCCGGACTGGCGTCCGACGGATTGCCGCTGAGCGTGCAGCTCGTTGGCCGTCCCGGCGCCGAGGATGTGCTGTATTCGCTCGCCGGACAGATCGAGCAGGCGGCACCGTGGGCTCAGCGGCGCCCGCCGGTGTCGTAGGGGGCCGCTCATGGTGATTGTGCGGTTTCGCGAGCGTCTGATCGCCCTCGTCCTCGCCGCCGCGGCGGCGGCGCTTGTCCTGGCGGCGTTCTCGGCGTCGGCATCGGCCCGGGTCGTCTGGCTGTGCCGTCCCGGGGCGCACCCCAACCCCTGCCACGTGGGTCTGTCGACAACGATCTACAGCCCTCGTCTGCGCAAGCTGCGCGTCGTCCATCCGGTGCTGGTCAGACATCCGAAGATCGACTGCTTCTACGTCTACCCAACCGTCTCTGACCAGAAGACGGTTCTGGCCAACCGCCACATCGACCCGGAGGAGCGCTCGATCGCGCGCTGGCAGGCGGCGCGCTATTCGCAGTACTGCCGGGTGTTTGCGCCGATGTACCGCCAGGTGACGCTGACCGCACTGAACTCCGGCACCCGCGAGACGCCGGCCCAGCTGAGGATCCCCGTCCGGGACGTGACCCAGGCGTTTGAGACCTACCTGCACAAGTACAGCCACGGCCGCGGCTTCGTGCTGATCGGCCACTCGCAGGGGTCGTTTGTGCTTGAGCAGTTGATCGCGCGGGTCATCGACCGCCGGCCGGCGCTCCGGCGGCGACTGGTGTCGGCGATGCTCCTGGGCGGCAACGTGCTCGTGCGCCGCGGCCGAGGCGTCGGCGGCACATTCCAACGCATCCCCGCCTGCCGGTCAGACACCCAGCTGCACTGCGTGATCGCGTTTTCCACCTTCGGCCAGACGCCGCCGCCGAACAGCGTGTTCGGCCGCACGGCGGTGCCCGGCGAGCAGGTCCTGTGCACCAACCCCGCGGCACTGGCGGGCGGCTGGGCGCGGATCGACCCCGTCTTCCCGTCGGCGCCGTTCGCCCGCGGGACCCTGATCTCGGTCGGCAACGCCCTGCTGCACATCACGCTGCCCACCCCGCCGACCGAGTTCGTCTCCCTGCCCGGCGCCTACCGGGCCCGCTGCTCGGCAACGGGCGGCGCCCACGTCCTGGAGATCGCCCCGCTGGGCGGTGCGCAGATGCCGACCCCGGCGCCGACGCCGGCGTGGGGACTGCACCTGATCGACGCCAACGTCGCCATGGGCAACCTGCTCACCGTCATGCGCCGGGAGGCCGCCGCGTACACGGGCCCGTAGTTCGGCTCGGCCCCCGACCCGACTCGGTCGTGGGAGGCTGGCCGTGGTGCGGGTGCAGGGGGCCCGGGCGTACCGACAATGGTGATGAACAGGGGGAGGGCCGGGCGTCCGTGGCCTCCCCATGGTCGTTGCACCTGATTTCTGCGTGAGTTTTGTTCGAAATCAGGGTTCGTCCCGCGGATTGCGCCCGTTGGGTGTGCTGGGCAGCCGATCTGTTCGTGACCGGCGACGGCCGGGCGGATTTCGAGCGCGCTGGGGGTTCCCCGGCGAGCCCTGCGCCTCCAAGCCCCCTCCCTGTTCACTGCCAATGCCGGTACGCCCGGGCCCCCTGCACCGGCCACCCGGCAGACCCCCCACGACCGAGCCGGGCCCCGCCCCACCCACCACCCTGGTACAGTTACGTACCGTGACCGCCGTCACCGAACGGACCGCCGCCGCCGTCGCCGTCCCGTCCGTGGGCGCCGCCCCCGGGGCGCCGCCGTCGCCGGCCGGCCCGGCCGAGGATGCCGCCGTCACGCCGGCGCCGCCGGGCCCGGAGATCCCGCCCCTGCTCCAGGGACTGCGGTTCGCGCTGCGACCGATGACCTTCCACGTGGCGGCGCACCGGCGCTACGGGGACGTGTGGACGCTGCGGCTGCCGACGCGGCGCGCCGGGTTTGTCGTCAGCTGCCACCCGGACCATCTGGAGTCGCTGCTCAAGGCCAGGCCGGCCGATGCCCCGTCGCTCACCGGCGAATCTCCGCTGCGGCCGATCCTGGGACCGAACTCGGTGCTGACCTCGGTGGGGGAGCGGCACATGCGCCAGCGCAAGCTGCTGCTGCCCGCGTTTCACGGGGAGGCGGTTCAGCGCTACGTCGAGATGATCTCGGAGGTGGCCGAGCGGGAGATCGACACGTGGCCGTCCGGCGAGCCGTTCGCGCTCGCGCCGCGGATGCAGGCGATCACGCTGGAGGTGATCATGCGCGGCGTCTTCGGCATCGAGGGCAGTCCCCGCCCAGGGACCGTGGAGCACCGGATGCGCGAGACGATCCGGCGCCTGCTGGCGATGTCGACCCACCCGCTCTACCAGCTGCTGGAGATGCGCAACGCCGGCGCGACCGAGGCCCGCGGGCTCCTGGCGCGCATGATCTCCACCGCCGATCGCCACCTCTACGCGGTCATCCGTGAACGGCGGGCCGGGGGCGGCCGGGGCCGGGGCGACGACGTCCTCTCGCTGCTGCTTCAGGCGCGCGACGAGGCGGGCGAGCTGCTCACCGATCAGGAGCTGCGCGACGAGCTCATGTCGCTGCTGCTCGCCGGACATGAGACCACCGCCAACTCGCTGGCGTGGATCTTTGAGCGGCTGGTGCGCTACCCGCAGGCCTACGGCCGGCTGCGTGAGCTGGTCCGCGGCTCGGATGCGGCGGCGGCCCGCGACTACATCGAGGCCACGATCCACGAGGGCATGCGCAACCGCCCGGTCATCCCCATGATCGTGCGGCTGGTCACGCGGCCGTGGCGCTTCGGCGACCATGTCCTGCCCGCCCGCACGCCGGTCGCGGTCAGCATCATCGCCCTGCACCACCGCGCCGACGTCTATCCGGAGCCGAACGTGTTCGCCCCGGAGCGGTTCGTCGGAGTCAAGCCGGGGACGTACACGTGGATCCCGTTTGGCGGCGGGATCCGGCGGTGCCTGGGGGCCAGCCTGGCCATGGCCGAGCAGCGCGTCGTGTTGGAGGCGATCGCCCGCCGCACGGACCTGACGGCCCCCTCACCGGAGCCGGAGTCGCCCCGCATGCGCAACGTGACGATGATCCCGCGCGGCGGGTGCCTGGTGGCGGTCGCGCATAGCCATTCGGCCTGAGGTCGCCTAAGGTGGCGACCGTGTCCGTGCCACGATCCGCCATCTCAACGCTGTCGGAGCCGACCGGCCATCGCGAGCGGCTGATCGCGGCGATGGCGGCGTCCATCGAGGAGAAGGGCTACCGCGACACGACGGTTGCCGACGTCGTCCGCATCGCCCGGACGTCGCGCCGCAACTTCTATGAGCAGTTCAGCGACCGGGAGGCGTGCTTTCTGGCGCTGTTTGACGCGACCAACGACGCGATGATGCAGCAGATCTCCGAGGCCGTGCACCCGGATCAGCCGCTCGTCCAGCAGGTCGACGGCGCCGTCGACGCCTACATCGACAACGTCATGGCCCAGCCGGCGCTGTACCGCAGCTTCGTCCGGGAGCTGCCCGGGCTGGGGCAGGCGGGCGCCGACCGGGGTCTGGCAACGCTTGAGCGCTTTGCCGGGATGCTCGTCGGCTTCGTCGAGTCCGGCCGCCGCGCCCAGCCGGAGCTGGGGCTGCGGCCGCTGGCCATGGACACGGCGATCATCATCGTCGGCGGCCTGCGCGAGTTGCTCGTCATCTCGCTCCAGCGCGGCCGCGACATGCGCGAGCTCAAGGTCAGCGCCGCCGAGACGATCAAGGCGATCCTCAGCGGCTCGCTGCTCGACTGACCGGTCGCGGCCGGGCCGGCCGACCGCGGCGCCCCTCGCCCGGGTCTGGTATGGTCGCGTACCATGGGTACGGAGATGTACCAAGCGGACGTGCAGATAGCCGTCGTTGGTGCCGGTCTCGCCGGCATTGGCATGGCGATCGCGCTGCGCGACGCCGGGATCTCGGATTTCGTCGTGCTGGAGCGCGCCGGCGACCTTGGCGGCACGTGGCGGGACAACAGCTACCCGGGCTGCGCGTGCGACATCGCCAGCGTCCTGTACTCCTACAGCGACGAGCAGAACCCGTTCTGGAGCCACGCCTTCGCGCGGCAGCCGGAGATCTGGGCGTACCTGCGCCAGGTCGCCGCCCGGCATGACGTCGCCCGCCACCTGCGCTGTGACCACGAGGTCCTCGACGCGTCCTGGGACGCGAACACCGACCGCTGGCGGATCGTCACGGGGCGCGGCGAGCTCACCGCCGAGATCCTGGTGTCGGCGACCGGAGCGCTCGCCGACCCGGCCATCCCCCACTTGCCCGGGCTGGAGCGCTTCGCGGGCCGGGTGTTTCACTCCGCGCGCTGGGATCATGGCCACGATCTGGCCGGCCGCCGCGTGGCCGTCGTCGGCACCGGCGCCTCAGCGATCCAGTTCGTGCCGGAGATCGCACCGGCAGTCGGTCGGCTCAGCCTGTTCCAGCGCACCCCCCCGTGGGTGCTGCCCCGCGGCAACCCGGCCGTGCCGCCCCGCTGGCAGCGGCTGTGTGCCCGGCATCCGCGGCTGCTCTCGCTCGTCCGCCAGGGTGTCTTCTCGCTGTATGAGTCCTTCCACGTCGGCTTCAAGCACCCGGCCGTCATGAAGCTCGTCGAGCGGCGGGCCCGGGCCCACATCGCCCGGCAGGTCGCCGACCCGCAGCTGCGGGCGAAGCTGATGCCCGACTACCGCCTCGGCTGCAAGCGCGTGCTCGGCTCCGATGCGTGGTATCCGGCGCTGTGCCGCGACAACGTCGACGTCATCACCGCCGGGATCGCCGAGGTCACCGCCTCCGGGATCGTCGATGCTGACGGCGTCCATCACGACGTGGACACCATCATCTTCGGCACCGGCTTTCATGTCACCGATATGCCGTTCGCCGACCGGGTGCGCGGTCGCTCCGGCGAGACCCTGGCCGAGGCCTGGCAGGGCAGCCCCAAGGCCCATCTGGGGATGGCGGTTCACGGCTTTCCGAACCTGTTCATGCTGCTCGGCCCCAACACGGGGCTGGGCCACAACTCGGTCCTGCTCATGATCGAGGCGCAGATCGCCTATCTGAGACAGACGCTCCGCTACCGGGCCGAGCACCGACTGGCGACGCTGGAGGCGACCGCCGCGGCCCAGGCGGCCTATGTCGCCGACGTGGACCGCGGGACGCGGGGCAGCGTCTGGACGGCCGGCGGGTGCCTGAGCTGGTACGTGGACCGGACCGGCCGCAACTCAACGTTGTGGCCCGGTAGCGTGCGCGAATACCAGCGCCGTCTCGCCCGGTTTGAGATCGGCGACTACCACGCCACCGAGCTGCCGCGGCCGGCCCCGGCCCACGAGCCGGCGCTCGCCTGAGCCCCAGCCCCCTGAAGGAGATGCGGATGAGAAAGCGCAGAGCTGACCTCGACGGGCGGACGGCGTTCGTCTCCGGCGCGGCGTCGGGAATCGGCCGGGCGCTCGCGCTGCGGCTGGCTGCGCACGGGTGTCCGGTGGCGATCGCCGACCAGGACGAGAGCGGGCTGGCCCAGACGGCGGAGATGATCGCCGGCCCGGTGCTGGCACGCCCGCTCGACGTGCGCGACCGGCAGGCCCAGATGGCATTCGCCGCCGAGGTGGCCGAGTGGGCGCCGGCCCCGCTCGGGATGGTGTTCAACAATGCGGGGGTGACCACGACCCAGGGGGTGGCCGACGGGGGGGTCGAGGACGACGAGTGGGTGGTCGACATCAACCTGGGCGGCGTCATCAACGGCGTCCGCGCGTATCTGCCCATCCTCCTGCGCCAGGACTCCGGGGTGATGGTCAACACCTCCAGCGTGTTCGGCCTGGTGGGCATCCCGTATCAGAGCGCCTACTGCGCCTCGAAGTTCGCGGTCCGCGGCTTCACCGAGTCGCTGCGCCACGAGCTGCGCGGGACCGGCGTCGACGCGGTCACCGTGCATCCCGGCGGGATCAAGACCAACATCGTCCGCAACGCGCGCTACCACGGCCATCCGGTACGCGCCGACCTGGAGCACGACGAGTTTGTGCGCGAGTTCGATGCCATGGCGCTCACGACGCCGGACAAGGCGGCGCGGATCATCCATGAGGGGGTCAAGGCCGGTCGCAGCCGCATCCTGGTCGGTCCTGACGCATACGTGTTCGACGGCCTGGCGCGCGTCATGCCCACCCATTACTACGACGTGCTCTCCTTCCTGGAGGGCGTGCTCGCTCGGCGCAGCTGACGGATCGTCCTGCGTCTGCTTGGATGCAGGGGCACGCCGATCCTCAAAGGAGCAGTCCCAGCGATGACCGCCACCTCTCCCCGGGAGATCCGACCAACCGACTTCCTCGCGATTGACGACCGGCTCGACGACGAGGAGCTGATGATCCGGGACACCGTTCGCGCGTTCGTGCGCGATCAGGTGCTGCCGCATGTGGGCGATTGGTTTGAGGAGGCGCGCATCCCGCTGGAGCTGGCGCGCGAGCTGGGCAAGCTCAATGTCCTGGGCATGCATCTGGAGGGCTATGGCTGTGCCGGAGCGAGCGCCACCGCATACGGGCTGGCCTGCCTGGAGCTGGAGGCGGGCGACAGCGGGCTGCGCAGCCTGGTGTCTGTGCAGGGCTCGTTGGCGATGTTCGCGATCCATCGCTGGGGGTCTGAGGAGCAGAAGAACGAGTGGCTGCCGCGGATGGCCGCCGGGGAGGCGATCGGCTGCTTTGGCCTGACCGAACCGGATGCCGGCTCGGATCCGGGGTCGATGCGCACGCGGGCGCGGCGCGACGGCGATGACTGGATCCTGCACGGTCAGAAGATGTGGATCACCAACGGGTCGGTGGCCGAGGTGGCGGTCGTGTGGGCCCGCACCGACGAGGGCATCCGCGGCTTCTTGGTGCCGAAGGGGACGAAGGGGTTCACCACCCAGGACATCCATCGCAAGCTGTCGCTGCGCGCGTCGGTGACCTCGGAGCTGCTGCTTGACGACGTGCGGCTGCCGGCCTCGGCGCTGCTGCCAGAGGCGACGTCGCTGCGGGGTCCGCTGTCGTGCCTGAACGAGGCGCGCTACGGGATCGTGTGGGGGGCGATGGGCGCCGCCCGCGCGTGTCTTGAGGCGGCCCTTGAGTACAGCAAGGAGCGGATCGTGTTCGGTAAGCCGATCGCCGCCACTCAGATCCAGCAGCAGAAGCTGGCCACGATGGCGCTGGAGGTCAACCGCGGCATCCTGCTCGCCCTGCATCTGGGGCGGATGAAGGATCAGGGCCGGCTGCGCCCGGAGCACGTCAGCATGGGCAAGCTGGGCAACGTCAACGCCGCCCTGGAGGTGGCGCGTACGGCGCGCCAGGTGCTCGGCGCCAACGGGGTGACGCTGGAGTATCCGGTGATCCGCCACATGAACAACCTGGAGTCGGTCGTCACCTACGAGGGGACCGCCGACGTGCACGCCCTCGTCGTCGGCCGCGCGCTGACCGGCATCAACGCGTTTAGCTGATGGCATCCGCCGAGAAGCCCCAGGTAGAGGTGCCGGCCGACCAGCGGCCCTCCTACCAGCTGGAGCTGGAGGACATCGAGGTCGGCGACGGCGAGGAGGCGGTCGCCGGGCGGATCGCCGAGGTCCATTACGTCGGCGTCTCCTGGAAGACCGGCAAGCAGTTCGACGCCTCCTGGGACCGCGGCCAGACGTTCAAGTTCGCCCTGGGCAAGGGCCAGGTGATCGCCGGCTGGGATCAGGGCGTTCAGGGCATGCGTGTCGGCGGACGCCGGCGGATCACGATCCCGCCGATGCTCGCCTACGGCAAGCGCGGCGCCGGCGGCGTCATCGGCCCGGACGAGACCCTCGTCTTCGTCGTCGACCTGCTCTCACTGAAATAGGGCAGCGTCCAAATGGGCGCAGGGGTCCCTGCACCCCGCGAGTTCGCCGCAGGCGAACTCGGAAACCCGGACGAAGTCCGGGTCAGCGGCTGGGGTGGCGGAACTCCTTGAGCGCGCGCTGCCCGTGCTGGCGTACGAGCCGCTCGATCTTCTGCTGACGGCGGCGCTGCTGCTGCAGTGCCTGCTCGCGCAGGACGCGGTACATCTGGCCGGGGGAACCCCGGCGGCGGGGGGTGCCGGTTTCGCTGCTGGCTGACATGGCCGCCACGCTAGGCGGCCGAAGCGGGCGGCACATCGAGTCAGACCCCGGGACCGCATCCGTAGTTGGCGCGTGGTCGCCGCGGCCGCCATCCCCCTGTGCCTCGGCGCCGCCCTCTCGGCCTCGGTAACGCGAGCGGACAAGTCACGGTTCATGCAGCAGGCTCCCAACGCCTCGCCGCACAACACTTGCCCGCCCGCATCACGAAGATGTCCCGGAGCACGTGTTACCGCTTTTGAGGCATGCCAAACCGGATCTACCTCAAACGGGCTATCTGCTTCGCTCGACCTCCGGCGTTTGCGGCCCCCTGCGGCTTGCTGTGGCTTCTGATTCTCTGAGTGTTTGCCCGGGGTCGGAGGTCCTTGCCCGGCGCGAGGGGCGCCCCCCGCAAGCCTGTGCGCGGTTGGGCGCTGCTGACCCCATTCGCTGTCGCCGTTGTGCCTTTCCGCGCCTCAAACCACGCCCCCACCGCGGGTCGACGGTCCTGCAGAGCGGATGACGGCGAGCTGCGGGCCTGCGGCGCCTGGCGTGGGTGCTGGCCGGCGGGATCGTGGTGTTTTCGGCGCGATGACGGGAGCGTGGGTGGTGGCGCGGGGTCTGTTGTGTGCGAAATTCGCACCTGGCGTTTTGATTTCGCCGGTGGGTGCGGTAGAGCGGCGGTCGTGTTCGAGATTCTCAGCGCCGATCCGGATCTCGCACAAATCGGTTGTTCTGGCGGGCCGTCGCAGGCGTCCGGAGCCCGGCTGGGCCCTCTTCACGGCCGGCGTTTTTGCGTTGCGCGCCTCAAACCACGGCTCCACCATGATGGTCCACGGTCCCGCAGACCGGATGACCGCGAGCTCCGGGCCGGCGGCGCTTGGCGCGTGGGTGCCGGCCGGCGGGGCCGGAGCTCCTCACCCGCGTCAGGGCGCCCCCAGAAGGCGGTGCGCGGTTGGGGCCACCCATCATTCAAGAGGTGGAGCGGAGTGGATAGCCCGTCTTCCTCAAACCGGCGGCGGGGGTTCGCTCGGCTACGCTGTAGGCCAGCCGACGATGCCTGAAGCGATCGTCCACGTATCCTCCCTTGCCGGCAGTCCCCTGCTGGACTCCGCCGGCGCACGTCTGGGCCGGATCGATGATGTGGTCGCCCATCTGGACCACGGCGAGGGCCCGCCACCCGTCGTCGGTCTCAAGGCCCGCATCGCCGGCCGCGAGGCGTTCGTGCCGATCGACCGGGTGCAGGCGCTGGAGCCGGCCGCGGCCCGGACGTCGACGACAAAGCTCAACCTCGCCCAGTTCGAGCGCCGGCCGGGCGAGGTGCTGCTGCGCCGCGACGTGCTGGACCACACGCTGATCAACGTGACGACGGCTCATCTGGTCAGGGCGCGCGAGGTGGAGCTGATCTGCGACAACGGCCGATGGCGGGTGGCCGGGATCGACCCCACCCTGCGTCCGCGGCTGTGGCGCCTGCTGCCGCGGAGTTTCCGCGGCCACGACAGCGAGCACCGGGAGTTCATCGCCTGGGCCGATCTGGAGCCACTGGTGGCTCACGTCCCCAGTTCGCGCCTGAAGCTGGCCGCGCGTCGGCTGCTGCGCATGCACCCGGCACAGATCGCGGATCTGGTCGAGGCCGCCTCCCATGAGGAGGGGGAGGAGATCATGGAGGCGGTCGGCCAGGACAAGGAGCTTGAGGCCGACGTGTTCGAGGAGCTCGACGACGAGCACCAGGTGGAGTTCCTGCGCGAGCGCTCGGACCGCGACGTGGCGGCGGTGCTGGCGCGGATGGCCTCAGACGATGCCGCCGACCTGCTGCTGGAGCTGGAGCAGGACCGCCGCCTGCCGGTGCTGGAGCTGCTCCCGGCGGCCAAGCAGCGCAAGCTCCGCAGCCTCCTCGGCCACAACCCGTCAACGGCGGGCGGCCTGATGAACCCGGACTTTGTGTCCGTGCCCGCCACGGCGACCGTCGGCGAGGCGATCTCCCGCGTCCGCGCCAGCGAGCTGGGCCCGCAGCAGGTGTCGATCATCGTGGTCGTCGGCGATCACGGGGTGCTCGCCGGTGCGGTGGCGCTGTCTGAGCTGGTCCGAGCCGACGAGTCCCGCGCCGTCGCGGACCTGATCGAGACCGGGGACCCGGCGGTGACCGCGGAGGCCGACCTGCCGGAGGTGGCGACGCTGATGACCGACTACAACCTCGTCGCGATGCCCGTGCTTGACAGCGAGGGGCGGCCGGTGGGGATCATCGCCGTCGACGACATCCTGGAGGAACTGCTCCCGGAGCAGTGGCGGCGGCGCGCGGGAATCGCCCGCGACTAACAGACTTCCAGCACTGGCGCCCCGGCGCGGTGGTACCCTCGAACTGCCCGTTTACACGGGCCTGACACGTTCTGAGCATGAACCACCCAGTCGAACATCAAGACGGCGAGCTACCTCGAAGTAGTCGTCTGCGGTCGGCTGCGGTGAGGCCTCAGGGCACGCTGAACGCCTGAGCGTTCAGCCCTGAGCTCCCTCCGCCCCGGCCGCCTGAGGCCGTGAGAAAGGAGGTCGAGCGACATGACGGAGAACCGAGCCGGGCGGACGGCCCCGGCGGTACCGCCACCGGCACCGGCACCGCCCCCGGTCCGCGAGCGCTTTGTGCTGGACTCCGCCCACGTCGGCGACATCCAGGGCGCGTTCGGCACGATCGGCCAGCACGAGGAGGCGCACCGCGGCCTGCGCTCCCGGGCCCTGGCGCTGCTCGCCATCATCGGCCCGGGCCTGATCGTGATGGTGGGGGACAACGACGCCGGTGGGGTCGCCACCTACTCCCAGGCGGGCCAGAACTACGGCACCAGCCTGTTGTGGGTCCTGCTGCTGCTCATCCCCGTCCTCGTCGTCAACCAGGAGATGGTCGTCCGCCTGGGGGCCGTCACCGGCGTCGGCCACGCCCGCCTCATCAACGAGCGCTTCGGCCGTTTCTGGGGCTGGTTCTCGGTGGGGGACCTGTTCCTGCTCAACTTCCTGACGATCGTCACCGAGTTCATCGGCGTCAGCCTTGCCCTGGGCTACTTCGGCGTCTCGCAGTACATCGCCGTCCCGCTCGCCGCCGTGGCGCTCATCGCCATCACCACCACCGGGAGCTTCCGCGCCTGGGAGCGCGGGATGTTTGTGTTTGTGTTCGCCAACCTGCTCGTCATCCCGCTGTTCTTCATGGCCCACCCCGGCTGGGGGAACATCGCCCATCACTTCGTCGTCCCCGGCATCCAGGGCGGCGCGACGTCGACCTCGGTCCTGCTGATCATCGCCATCGTCGGGACGACCGTGGCGCCGTGGCAGCTGTTCTTTCAGCAGTCGAACATCATCGACAAGCGGATCACCCCCCGGTGGATCAACTACGAGCGTCTCGACACGTGGATCGGCGCCTTCGTGGTCGTCATCGGCGCCGCCGCGCTCATCTGCATCTCGGCGTTCGCCTTCGGCCACACGTCCTACGCCGGCGGCTTCACCAACGCCGGCGCCACCGCGTCGGCGCTTGACCATGTCCTCGGTCGGGTTGCCGGGGCCTTCTTCGCACTTGTGCTGCTCAACGCCTCGCTCATCGGCGCCGGGGCGCTGACCCTGTCGACGAGCTACGCCTTCGGCGACGTGTTCGGCACCAAGAGCTCGCTGCACCGCAGCTGGCGGGACGCCAAGCAGTTCTATGCGATCTTCACCGGGCTCGTCGCCGGCGCGGCGGCGATCGTGCTCATCCCCGGAGCACCGCTGGGCGTGATCACCGAGGCGGTCCAGGCGCTCGCCGGGGTGCTGCTGCCGAGCGCCAGCGTCTTCTTGCTGCTGCTGTGCAATGACCCTGAGGTGCTCGGCCCGTGGCGCAACCGGCCGTGGCTCAACGCGCTGGCGAGCGTGATCGTCGCCGTGCTCGTGCTCCTGTCGCTGATCCTGATGGCCACCACGGTGTTTCCCCACATCAACGTGACGTCGTTCGCGCTCATCGGCGGCGCCGTGCTGTTCGCCGGGCTGCTGGGGTTCGGCCTCGTCAGCCTGTGGAACGCTCGCCGCCGGGCGCCGGCGCCCGCGCGGCCGGCGCCGCAGATCCCGCGGGAGCAGTGGACGATGGCGCCGCTGGCGCTCCTCGGCCGCCCCCAGTGGTCGACGGGCCGCAAGGTGGCCATGCTGACCCTCCGTGCATACCTCGTGGTCTCCGTGGCCCTGCTGATCGTCAAGGCCGTCCAGCTCGGCGGCGGGTAGCCGTCCTGACGCCCCCGCCGGGACGGTGGGAAGGCGTAAGCTCCGGCCGATCAACGTGTCCCGCGAGGAGATCGGCGACGAGGAGCTGGAGCGCCTGGAGCGGGCGTGGGACGAGTTCATCGTGGCGGTGCGCCGCGCCCGGGCGCGGAGCGGTGAGCGCGGTGACGGCCTGACGCTCTCCCAATATGAGTTCCTGCGCCCGTTGCGCGGCGCCGGCGGGATGCAGGTCACCCACCTGGCCGACCGATTCGGAATCGCTCCCGGTACGGCGACCGGCATCCTGGACGGGCTGGCGCGCCTGGGCTTCATCGAGCGCACGCGCGCCTCCGAGGACCGGCGGACGGTGACGATCACACTGACGGACGCCGGCCGCCAGGAGGTGGAACGCAAGCGGCGCAGCATCGCGCGCCAGCGCCGGCGTCTGTTTGCGAGCATCGCCCCGGAGGAACGCGGCCACACCGAGCGAATGCTGCGTCACCTGGCGCGTGTCATCACCGAGCTGTAGACCCCGCGTGGCCGACCGACAGACCTTCGACGAGGAGCTGCTGCTGTGGCTCGGTGACGAGCCGGCGGATGTGCGCGCCGCCGACACCGACCGGCTGCACGTGATCGCCGCCGAGTTCGCCCGTGGCTTTGACGCGCTGGCGCAGGTGACGCAGGCGGTGACCGTGTTCGGATCGGCCCGCACGCCCCAGGACCATCCGGACTACACGCTGGTGCGCGCGGTCGCCGCCTGCCTGGGTGAGGCCGGCTACGCGATCATCACCGGCGGCGGCCCCGGGCTCATGGAGGCGGCCAACCGCGGCGCCCGCGACGCCGGTGCGCTGTCGATCGGCTGCAACATCGAGCTGCCGCGCGAGCAGCGGCTCAACGACTACGTCGATATCGGCCTTCAGTTCCGGCACTTCTTTGCCCGCAAGGTGATGTTCGTCCGCTACGCGTGCGCGTTCGTCATCTGCCCGGGCGGATTCGGCACGCTCGACGAGTTGTTTGAATCGCTGACCCTCATCCAGACTCGGACGATTCGCCACTTCCCGGTCGTCCTCCTCGGCCGGGGGGAGTGGGACGGTCTGCTGGAATGGCTGCGCCGGCGCGCGCTCGCCGACGGGCGGATCGACGCCGCCGATGTGGACTCGCTGCGCCTCGCCGCCGAGCCGGAGCAGGTGCTGGAGATCGTCGCCGCCGCCCACCGACGCCAGCGCGAGCACGGGCGGCGGGCGCACCGGCGGCGGGTGCCACCCACCGTCGGCAACGACCTCATCACCGACCAGAAACAGAAGGAGTGACGATGGCCAAGACGATTGTCGTGCTGGGGGCCCGGAATCTGGGGGGCGCGATCCGTGAGCATTTCGCCGGCCTCGGCTGGCGGACCGCTGCGGTCGCCCGCAGCGCGGACACGCTGGAGCGCGTGCGGGCGGCGGGCGGACTGGCGCTGGCCGCCGACGCCGCGGACGCCGAGGCGCTGGCGGCGGCGCTGCGCACCGTCCGCGACGAGCTGGGCGGACCGGATGCCATCGTCAACGCGGTCACCGCGTCCCGCCCTGACCTGGCTCCCGGCCGCCCCTTCGGCGGCGGCGAGCTGGCCGAGGCCGACCTGGCGGCGTTCCGAGCGTGGACGGCCACGGTCGCCGAGCAGGCCTTCGTGTTCCTGTCGGAGGGGAGCCGGGCACTGCGGCAGTCGGGCGGCGGTTCGCTCATCCAGATCACCGGCGGGTCATCGCGCCGGGCGATGCCCGGCCGCGGACTGTGGGCGGCGGGCGCATTCGCCACCCGGGCGCTGGTGCAGGCGGCGGCGCAGGAACTGCGCGGCGAGGGCATCCACGCGGCCCTGCTGGCTGTGGACGCGACGATCGAGTCGCCCAAGACGGCGGCGTTCACCGAGGGGCAGCCGCGCGAGGCCCTGGCCGACATGGGTCAGGTGGCCGAGGCCGTCGCCTTCCTCGTCAACCAGAGGGAGCGCGCGCTGACCCATGAACTCGTCGTCACCCCGGCCGGGGACCGCTGGGTCCCGTAGGGCAAAACGCCCCGGTGGATCGCGTGCTCGGTCAGGCGCTGAGGCGGCGCTGCGCCTCGATGACACCGAGCATGTCGCCGACCCGCGTCAGCTTTGCCCGGGGCCGCTTGGCCGCCCGGCCGCGGGCCTGCTCAAACAGGTCAAGCGTGCGCCAGCCGGCGAGGGCGACGGGCTGCGCGCCGCGCGAGCGCAGCAGCGGCTCGATCGCCGGCTCCCGGTGGATCGGCACGCTCAGTCGCCCGGCGACCATGTCCTGAAGCAGCGCCCGCACCGTCTGCAGGGCGCACTTCTTGTTGGTGCCGATGACGCCGCTGGGTCCGCGCTTGGCCCAGCCGACGACGTATTCGCGTCCGGGACCGCCGCTCGCGGACAGGATCCGGCCGTCGGTGTTGGCGATGATGCCGCGGCGCTCGTCGTAGGGCAGGCCGGGGATCGGCTCGCCGCGATAACCGATCGCCCGCACGATCAGCCCGGCGGCCAGCGCCGCGCGCTCGGATGTCGGCTCGGCCCGCAGGCTCCCGGCATCGTCGCGGGCGAGGCGGTTGCGGACAAGCTCGACGGCCTGCACGCGGTCCTCGCCGATGATGCGGGTGGGGGAGAGCAGGAAGCGGAGCGCGATCCGCCGAGAACGGTCCGGGCGCGGCCGGGCGGCGTACTGCTGCAGGAGCGCGAGATTGCGTTGCGTGATCTTGCCCGGGGCAAGCTCGCGGTGGGCCGGGGGGACGACGACCTCGGCCGGGTCGACGTCGATCTCCACGCCGGCGAGCTGTCCGAGCTCGCGGAGCTCCGGATGGGTGAACGCTGCCTGCTCCGGGCCGCGGCGGCCGACGACGACGACCTCCTCGATGCGGCTGGCGCTGAGCGCCGCGACGGCATGGTCGGCCATGTCAGTGCGAGCGAGATCGGCGGGGCTGAGCGTCAGCATGCGGGCGACGTCGACGGCGACGTTCCCGTTGCCGATGACGACGGCCCGGCGGCAGCGGAGGTTAAACGCGTCGTCGCGGTGATCGGGGTGGCCGTTGTACCAGGCGACGAGCGAGGACGCTGACACACTGCCCGGCAGGTGCTCGCCGGCAATGCCCAGCGGCCGGTCGCCGGGGGTTCCCACCGCGTAGATGACCGCGTGATAGCGGGCGAGCAGGTCCTCCCGGCTGAGATCGCGACCCAGGTGCACATTGCCGAAGTAGGTGAAGTGGGGATGGTCGGCGGTGTTCTCGTACACGCGCGTGACACTCTTGATGTTCGGATGATCCGGGGCCACTCCGGCCCGCACGAGGCCCCACGGCGTGGGCAGTCGCTCAAAGGCGTCGACCCGCACGTCGAGCTCAGCGTTGCTGAGCAGGTGCGCCGCCGCGTACGCGCCGGAGGGGCCGAGGCCGACGATGGCGACGCGCAGGCCCGTGTAACGAAGCGGTGTCATCAGACGGGTTATCGCGCCCCGGCGTCACAACCTTTAACCGTCACCTCGCGCCGAGCCTGGGTTGATAACCAACCGTCCAGTCATATCCGGGCACCTCAAGCCGTCCCTCAACACGCCGATAACCGGTCCATGGGCCGAGACGGCAAAACCTCACAAAAGCTCGCCCCGGTGCCCCGGCCTCGCCGGCTCTGGCCGGCGGTGAGGCGCGGCCGAGAAACCCACGAGGATCAGCTGGCCACCGACGCGTCGTTCGTCGAACTGATCGAGAGCGTGTCCGCCGCCACCGCCCAGGCCCGTTCCATTCCTGAGGCGATGTTCGCCGCCCTGGGGCGGATCTGCCAGTGGACGGGATGGCCCGTCGGTCATGTCTACCTGGCCAGCACCAGGATCGAGGAGCCGCTGCAGCCCTCGACGGTGTGGCATCTGGCTCCGCCGGAGCGATTTGCGGCATTTCGGCACGTCACCGAGCAGACGCCGATGCCGACCGGCGTCGGCCTCCCGGGCCGCGTTCTGGCCAGCGGACGCCCGGCGTGGATCGTCGACGTCACCAAGGACGCCAACTTCCCGCGGGGACCGGTGTGCGAACAGGTCGGCCTGCGCGGCGCCTTCTCGTTCCCGGTGACGACCGGTGATCGCGTGTACGCGATCGTCGAGTGCTTCTCGATCGAGGCGGTGCGACCTGATCTGCGCCTGCTCGAGGTGACCGCTCACATCGGCCGGCAACTGGGGCGCGTCATCCGGAACATGGAGACCGAGCTGGCGCTGCGCGACTCCGAGACGCGGTTTCGGTCGGTCGCCGAATCCGCCACCGACGCGATCGTCGCCGCCGACCAGCGCGGCGTGATGATCTCCTGGAATCGCGGCGCCGAGCGGATCTTCGGCTACACCGAGCCGGAGGTCGTCGGCAAGCCGCTGTCCATGCTGATGCCCCAGCGCTTCCGCGAGCTGCATGACGCGGGCATCCAGCGCGTCGTCGATGGCGGCGTGGCCGCATCGCGGCTGATCGGCTCCACCGTGGAGGTGGTCGGCCTGCGCAAGGACGGCCGCGAGTTCCCGCTGGAGCTCTCCCTGGCCACGTGGGACTCGCCGAAGGGCCGCTTCTTCTCCGGGATCATCCGCGACATCTCGGAGCGCAAGAAGAACGAGGACAAGATCCGGGCGCTGCTGGAGACGGCGCCGGACCCAATCGTCGAGATCGACTGCGACGGGCGCATCGTGCTCGCCAACGCCCGCACCGATGCGCTGTTCGGCTACGAGCGATCCGAGATGGTCAAGCGGCCGGTGGAGAAGTTGTTCGCCGAACGCTCCCGCGAGCGGGTGAGCGAGCGCCTCCACGCGATCATCGCCGGCGCCGACGCGGCCGGCTCGCTGGGACTCGGTCAGGACCTCTGGGGGCAGCGCAAGGACGGCACCGAGTTCCCCGTCGACGTCACCGTGAGCACGGTCTTGACCGACGACGGTCCGGTCATCACGAGCATCATCCGGGACGTCACCGACCGCAAGCGCTTTGAGACCCAGCTCAAGCATCTCGCCGACCACGACGCGCTGACCGAGCTGTTCAACCGGCGCCGGTTCGAGGAGGAGCTCACCGAATACGGCGAGTACGTCCGGCGCTACAAGGAGACGGGAGCCGTCCTGCTGCTCGACCTCGACCGCTTCAAGTACGTCAACGACACCCACGGCCACAAGGCGGGGGACGAGGTCATCCGCGCCGTCGGCGCGGCGCTGCGCGAGAGCGTCCGCCAGACCGATGTCGTGGCGCGCCTCGGCGGCGACGAGTTCGCCGTGCTGCTCAAGAACGTGCACCGCGTCGAGGCCGAGCGCGTCGCCGAGCTCATGCTGAAGACCGTCCGCGAACGTGAGCTGCCGCTCTCCGGCAGCCGGGCGACGATGACGACGAGCATCGGCATCGCCGTCTTTGACGAGGACGTTGTCACCGAGAACCTGCTCGTCAGCGCCGATGTCGCCATGTACGCGGCCAAGGATGCGGGCGGCAACCGCTTTGAGGTCGCCGACGATGACGGCGAGCAGCTGTCCGGGATGCAGGCCCGCCTGGGCTGGGTCGACCAGATCCGGCGGGGCCTCGACGAGGACCGCCTCGTCCTTTACTGCCAGCCGATCATGCATCTGGCCTCCAACACGGTCACCCAGTGGGAGCTGCTGCTGCGCATGCGGGGCGATGACGGGGAGCTCATCCCGCCCGCGGTGTTCATTCCGACCGCCGAGCGGTTCGGTCTCATCCAGGAGATCGACCGCTGGGTCGTGGGCCGCGCGATCGAGATGCTCGATGCCTACCGCGACTGGCCGGGAGGTGTGCGCTTCGAGGTCAACGTATCCGGCAAGTCGATGAGCGATCCCGGGCTGCTGGAGCTGGTGGAGGCGGAGATCACGGCGCGCGGCGTCGACCCCGCCAACCTCGTGTTCGAGATCACCGAGACCGCCGCCATCGCCAACATGGAGGAGGCGCGCGTGTTCGCCGACCGCCTGACGGCACTCGGCTGCCGCTTCGCCCTTGACGACTTCGGCGCCGGCTTCTCCTCCTTCTATTACCTCAAGTACCTGCCGCTCAACTACCTGAAGATCGACGGCGATTTCATCCGGGGGCTGACGAGCAGCGTCACCGACCAGCTCGTGGTCAAGTCGATGGTCGACATCGCCCGCGGCATGGGCATGAAGACGATCGCGGAGTTTGTCGAGGCGTCGGAGACGGCCGAGATGCTCCATCAGAAGGGCGTCGATTACTCCCAGGGCTACTACCACGGGCGCCCGCGGCCGGTCGACGAGGAGTTCTCGGCCATGCCCGCCGCGGTGGCGCAGCCCGAGGGGAGAGCGCTGGCCAGATGAGCGACCACCGTCCCGGATCAGCGGGCGAGCACGCGCTGCAGGACCGCTACGGCACGTTCAAGCGGGCCGCGGCGTTCTACGACAAGCAGATGCTCGACCACCTCAACCCGCTCATGAAGGAATATCTCGCGCGCCAGGAGATGGCGTTCATCTCCACCTCCGACGGCAACGGCGAGTGCGATGCATCGTTCCGGGCGGGCCCACCGGGGTTCGTCCGCGTGCTCGACGACCGCACGCTCATGTACCCGGAGTACCGGGGCAACGGTGTCATGGCCAGCCTCGGCAACCTGGCCGAGAACCCCCACATCGGGCTGCTGTTCGTCGATTTCTTCCACAGCGGAGTCGGCCTGCACATCAACGGCCGCGCCCGGATCATCGACCACGCCGCCGTCGAGGCGTTCGCCCCGGTGCTCCGGCGGATGGCCGGGATCGGCGAACTCTCCGACGTCGTCTCCGGCAAGCGCAAGACGCCGGAGCGATGGGTGCTGGTCGACATCGTCGAGGCCTACATCCACTGCTCCAAGCACATCCCCATCCTGGCCCACCTTCCCGGCAGCGCCGGGCACGCCCCGCCCAGCGGCGATCACTTCCGGGCCAAGGACGAGCCGCGCCCGTGGCAGGTCCAGCCCGCGCCGGTGCCCCGCGCCGTGGAGGTGGACGCGGACAGGCAGACGATGGATCCGGTGGCGGATCCCACCCGGGTGGCCGGGATCGAGGCGTATCTGGAGGTCGGCGAATACGAGCCGGCCCCGCCGCCATGCGTCTCACCACCCGGCGCCTCCGTCCCGGTGGCCGCAGCCGAGCACGAGATCCACATCGATGACCTTGCCGCGCTCATGCCGCCCGTCTGGGAGCCCGTGACGCCGAGCTAGGAACGGCGCCGGCGGCGGCTAAGGATCTGTTGCCGGCTGCCGATCTAACCGGGCGAGGCTCGCATTTGGGGCACCGAGTGAGCGCTCTTGACCAAGCGCCGGGAAAGGATCTGGGGATGAAGACCCTGCATGAGCTGTACCGCATCGAGGACGTGAACCTGAGGGCCAGGCGTGAGTTCATCCGACTCGAGGCCTCCGACGTCAAGGTGCTCGCGCGCCTGCGTCCATGGTCTGAGAAGGCGATTCCGGCGATCGTCTCGGACTTCTATGACCATCAGTTCGCGTTCGGGCCGACGATGGCGTTCTTCGTCGCGCACGCTCGCAAGCGGGGGGTGTCGCCCGCCGATCTGCGCCCGGCGCTGGAGCGCGCGCAGCAGGGCTACCTGCACCAGATCTTCCGCGAGGCCGCCGAGGGCGGCGAGTTTGGCACCGCGTACTTCGACACGCGCCTGAAGATCGGCCGGGTCCACAACACCATCGATCTTCCGCTCAAGTGGTACCTCGGCAGCTACATGACCTGGTTCGATCTCTTCGCCAAGCGCCTGGGGCGCGACTTCGCCGCCAGGCCGCGGCTGCGCCGGCGCGCCGAGCGCGCGCTGCTGGCCGTCTTCAACCTCGACAGCCAGGCGGTGGTCGAGTCCTTTTACTACGACACGTTCGCCACCATGGGCGTCGACCTGGAGCAGATCCCCACCGTGGGTCCTGAGCAGGATCTCTCCGATCAGGCGGCCCGGCTCAAGGACGCCGTGAGCAGCCGTCTGGACGCGGTGGCCGAGGTCTCCGGCGGCGTGCGCGAGTCATCCCAGGCGGTCGCGCTCAGCTCCGAGGAGGCCCGCCGGGCAGTGATCGAGGTGGCCACGGCGATCAGCGAGGTGGCCGCGGGCGCCGAGCGCCAGGTGCGCATGGTCGAGTCCGCGCGGGATGCCATCGACGAGGTCTCCGCGACGATCCTCAGCACCGCCGAGAACGCCGGCCGGACCTCGGAGCAGGCGGCCGAGGCCCGCCGGGTCGCCCAGGAGGGCGTGGAGGCGGCCACCCAGGCCACCGCGGCGATGGTGACGATGCGCGAGAGCTCGGAGCAGATCACCACCGCGATCGCCGCGCTCGCCTCCAAGTCCGAGCAGATCGGCACGATCGTCGCCACCATCACCGGCATCGCCGACCAGACGAACCTGCTCGCGCTCAACGCGGCCATCGAGGCCGCCCGCGCCGGCGAGCAGGGCAAGGGCTTCGCCGTCGTCGCCGAGGAGGTGCGCAAGCTGGCCGAGGAGTCCCAGCGAGCCGCCGGCGAGATCGGCGCCCTGATCGAGACGATGCAGACCGAGACCCGGGCGGTGGTGGGGATCGTCCAGGACGGCGCCTCCCGGACCGAGCGCGGCGTGGCGACCGTCGAGGAGACGCGGGCGGCGTTTCAGAGCATCGGTGACGTCGTCGTCGAGATGACCGAGCGCATCGAGCAGATCGCCGCCGCCGCCCAGCACATCTCCGAGCGCGCCAGTGTGATGAAGGACAGCATCGTGGAGGTGGCATCGGTGGCCGAGGAGGCCTCGGCGTCGACCGAGCAGGTCTCGGCCTCGACGCAGGAGACGTCGGCCTCCGTGGAGCAGATCGCCGTCAGCTCGCAGGAGATGGCCCGCAGCGCCGAGCGGCTCGCCGCCCTGTTCGCCGGCTCCGCCGGGCCCGCCGGCGACGCCTGATCACGCCTGCGCCAGAAAGCGCCTGACCTCGGCGTCGCTGCGCAGCCGGACGACTGGGTAGGCGCTCAGCGTCGCGGGCCACTCCCGGCGGCGCCGGAAATGCGACCGCAGGGCCCAGGCGAACAGCGACTCGTGGCCCCAGACCGCCGTCGTCAGAGACTCGCGGTTGCCGTTCCAGAGCGGTTCGGTCCCGCGCAGGCGCCGCCACGTGCGCGCCGCCAGCCGCGGCAGCCACACCCGAATCGGCAGATCGAGCCAAACGACCACCTCGGCCCGCTCCAGGACGATGTCGCCGAGCTTGTGGCGGTAGGTCCCGTCGACGACCCAGCCGTCACGGGCCAGGACCGGCTCCACCTGGGCCCGGAGCACCTCGTCGGGTGTTTCGGTCCAGTTGGGGCCGTGGACGAGCGCGTCAAGCTCGACGAACGGGACATCGAGCCGCGCCGCCAGCTCGCGTCCCAGCGTCGTCTTGCCGTTCCCGCTGGCGCTGGCGATGACGGCGATGCGACGCGGCCGGCTCACGCGCCCATTCTGTCCGACGACCCGGGCCGCAGGTGCCCGTGTGGCAATGGAAGCCCCCGGGCGGTGCTTAGATTGCGTCACGTGCCGCTGCCTCGCCGAGCGATGATGAGATCCGCTGCGCTCCTGGCCGTGATGGCCGGGCTCGCCGGCTGCGGGGGCGCCGGCGCCGCGCACGGGGGCGGGGCGGGCGGGGGCCCGAGCGCGACGACGGCGAACGATCCCACCACGATTCCCCGGGCCCGGCCCCAGGTGGTGGAGCCGTCGGCGGGCGCTCAGGCGGCCGCGGTCGCCGGTGGCGCGGCCGCCGATGCGACCCCCGTGGGAGACCCCAATGCCCACGCCCCATCGCTGGCCGAGGTCCGCTCCGAGCTGCGGCTGGAGCTCGTCGCCGCCCGCAAGTCAAGCGCCACGTACATCGACCCGCTCCAGTACGTCACCGTGTGGGAGCGCACCGATCAGGGCGTGGACGCCAACATGCCCGTCGGCGCGCCGATCCTCGCTCCCTCCACCGTCAAGGTCCTGGCCATCATTCCCAACTGGTATGCCGGTCAGCCGCTCGTCTACTTCGAGCTGCTGGACGGCCCGGACGCGGGCAGCGTGCAGTACGTCGCCGAGGAGATCACCAGCATCGTCCGGCCGGGCAGCATCCTTGCGCAGGGGCAGCCGATCGCCCGCTACGCCGCCTCGGGCACCGGCATCGAGTACGGCTGGTCGACGCTGAGCGGGGTGACGCTGGCCGTGGCGACGACCGGCTACGAGGAGGGGCAGGTCACCGCGGCGGGGCGCAGCATCCGGAGATGGCTCAACGCCCTCGGCGCCAACGCGGGCCCCAGCTGACGGCCGGCACGGACGACATGTCCAAGACCCTGACCTCACCGGAGCTGATGCGCGCTCTCCTGGGCACCCGCGCGGCGCTGCTGGCCGACGTCGACCTCGACGCCGGGGACGCGGAGCGGATGCTCGTGCGCAGCGATCTGGAGGGGACGATGCAGCTCTACGAGCTGCGGGGGGCGGAGCTCGTAGCGCTGACCGCGCTGCCGGAGCCGGTGGCCGACGCCGGGTATGTGCCGGGCGGCCGCCGCGCGGTGATCGCCGTCGACGAGGGCGGCAACGAGCGCCATCAGCTTTACCTCCTCGATCTCGACGGCGCCGGCGCGGCTCCGGTCACCAGCCTCGCCGATGTGCCCGCCCTGACCGCCGATCCGCGCTTTGGCCATCACCTGGCGGGCGTCTCGCCGGACGGCGGGCTGATCGCCTACGTCTCCAACCGGGCCAACGGGGTCGATTTCGACCTCTGGGTGTGCGATCCGGCCACCGGTGAGCACCGCTGCTGCTACGCGCCGGGGGCCTACTGCCAGCCCGGATCCGGCTTCTCGCCGGACGGCCGCCTCGTCTCGGTGCTCGTTCCGGGCGACCGCCCGCTCGACCTTGACCTGGTCCTGGTCGACATCGAGACCGGCGAGGCCGAGATGGTCCTGGAGCATCCCGGCGAGGCGGCGCTCGTCGGAGCGCCTGCCTGGATCGGACCGACGGTGTTCTATGCGCCGTCCAACGCCGGCCGGGAGTTTGCCGCCATCCACCGCCATGACCTGGCCACCGGCGCCACCACTCCGCTGGCGGGCGCGGGCGAGGATGCGGACGCCGAGGTGACCGCCGCCCGCGACGGCCGGACGCTGCTCGTCGTCGAGAACCGGGGAGGCGTGAGCCAGATGCGCTGCCACGACGCCGACGGCGGGAGCGCCGGGTCGATCATCGACGTGCCGGAGCCGGGCGTGGTCTCCTCACACGCCGTCGCCCATCCACGCCTGTCCGGCGACGGGTCGCGCGTGTACTTCACGCTGACCGCCCCGCGGCTGGCCGGCGACGTGTTCGCCCATGATCGTCGGACGGGGGAGACCCGGCGGCTCACCCACAGCCCGGCGCCCGTCTCGCCGGATGAGCTCGTGACCGCCGAGACGGCCGAGGTGGCCAGCTTCGACGGCGAGCCCATCCCCCTGTTTGTGTTCCGCCCGTCCGCGGCCGCGGGACGCCCCCCGGTGGTGGTTCTCATCCACGGCGGCCCGGAATCGCAGTCGGTGCTCGCGTTCAACCCAGTCGTCCAGGGACTCGCCCTGGCCGGTTATGCCGTTGTCGTGCCCAACGTGCGGGGGTCGACGGGCTACGGCCGCCGCTACGCCGTGCTGGACGACACCACCCGCCGCCTGGACTCGGTCCGCGACCTGGCCGCCGTCCACGGCTTCCTGGCCGCGGCCGGCCTTGACCCGGACCGCGCCGCGCTGTGGGGCGGCTCCTATGGCGGCTACATGGTCCTGGCCGGCCTCGCCTTTCAGCCGGAGCTGTGGGCGGCGGGCGTCGACATCGTGGGCATCTCCGACCTCGTCACGTTCCTGGAGAACACCTCGGCCTACCGACGCGCCCACCGGGAACGTGAATACGGCTCGCTGGAGCACGACCGTGAGTTCCTGGCCGCAGCGTCGCCCCTGCGCCGCGCCGACGCCATCCGGGCGCCGCTGTTCGTCATCCACGGCCGCAACGATCCCCGCGTCCCGGTCAGCGAGACCGAGCAACTCGTCGACAACCTGACCCGGCGCGGCGTCCGCTGCCATCTGGAGATCTACGAGGACGAGGGGCACGGCCTCGCCCGCCTGGCCAACCGCCTCGATGCCTACCCCAAGGCGGTTGCCTTCCTCGACGACGTGCTCGGCCGCTGACCGGGCGCCGGCGCCGAGCCGCCGGCGCCGCGGGTCCGGCTGCCGTGAGTCGGTGGCGGCGGGGTGTGGGTTGACGACGGCGATGATGGGGAGCCGGGGGGCTGGGGCGGGGGCAGAGCACCCCCAGTTTGTTCGAAACGCGGATCGCGCCGTCCGATTTCGTCTGTGAGTGACCTATAGCGGCAGGTCCGTTCGAGATCGTCAGCCCCAATTCGGATTTCGAACGGATGTGACGCTCCCGGGCGGGTTCTCGCCCCCCATCCGGAGCGCCCCCGCCACCCAACCCTTCTTCACGGCTGCCGTTTTTCGCGCCACCGAGCCCGTCCACCGATGGGCGGGGGCCCGGTGCAGCGGCCCGTTCTGGCGCGGGTCTGGAGCGGATCGGCGGCCGCCTACGATGCCGTCGGCGCTCCCGCCGCCGCTTCTGCCGCCGCTCCCGCCGCCAGCTCGGCGACGGTCGCCCGGGCGGTGACCGCGCTGCCGGCGCGCAGCGCCGCCTCGGCCAGTGAGCGGCACTCGTCAAGCGTGTGCTCGGCCAGTGCGGCGCGCACGTCGGCCAGGCAGGCGGGCGCCATCGACAGGCTCCGGATGCCGAGTCCGACCAGCACCAGGGCCAGCAGCGGATCGCTGGCCGCCTCCCCGCAGACGCCGACCGGACGCTCCAGCCGGGCGCCGGAGTCGGCGGTCATCGCGATGAGGCGCAGGAGCGCGGGCTGCCACGGGTCAAGCAGCTCGGCCAGCCCGCCCGCGAGCCGGTCGGCGGCCAGCGTGTACTGGGCGAGATCGTTGGTCCCGATGCTGGCGAAGTCCACCGGACCGAGCACGTCATGGGCGCACAGCGCCGCCGACGGAACCTCCACCATCACGCCGACCCGCTCCAGCCCGTGGCCGCGCGCGGCCTGCGCGAACTCGCCCGCCTCGGCGGCGGTGGCGACCATCGGCGCCATCACCCATACCTCGGCGCCGCTGTGGCGGGCCGCGGCGGCGATCGCCTGCAGCTGCTCGTCGAGGAGCGCGCCGTTGGTCCGGCGCATGCGCAGCCCGCGGACCCCCAGCGCCGGGTTGGGCTCGGCATCCTGGGGCACGTAGGCCAGCGGCTTGTCGGCGCCCACGTCGAGCGTGCGCACGACGACGCGCCGTGAGCCAAACGCGTCGAACACCTCGCGCAGCGCCGCCTGCTGCTCGGAGCGGCTGGGGGCGGTGGCCCGGTCTGTGAACATGAACTCGGTCCGCAGCAGGCCGACGCCCTCGGCGCCGTGGCGGGTGGCGGCGGCCACGTCCGCCGGGCCGCCGATGTTGACCAGCAGCGGCACGGCGTGGCCGTCGGCGGTGAGGCCCGGGCCGGTGCTGGTCGCCCGCCG
>DASSZQ010000311.1:0-4105 GCA_035702755.1 Solirubrobacteraceae bacterium
CAGGCGGACCTTGATCCCGACGGTGCGGCCGCGGCGCTGCTGGGCGGCGAGCGCGGCGCACAGCTGCTCGGTCAGGCGCGTGAGCACCGGCTCCAGTTGCGCCGGATCGCGGATGTCGTAGTCAAAGGTCGTCTCCCGGGACTCAGAGACCACCTTGCGCTCCTGGGTGACCGGGCTGTCGTCCTCAAAGCAGGCCCGGCGCCGCAGCTCGCTCGCCATCCGCAGCCCGAAGCGCTCCGCCAGGAGCTCCAGCGGCGCGGCCCGCAGCTTGCCGAGCGTCTCCAGTCCGCAGTCCTGCAGGCGCTGTGCGGTCTTGGGGCCGATCCCGGGGATGAGCCCGCAGGGCGCGGCCGCGAACCGGCGGCACGCCTGCTCGCGACTGAGCACGACAAAGCCGCGCGGCTTCTCGGCATCGGAGGCGACCTTGGCCACCAGCTTGTTGGGGCCGATGCCGATTGAGCACACCAGCCGGGTGCGCCGCTGGATCTCGATCGCCAGCCGGCGCATCTCGGCGTGGGGCGCGGGCAGCGTTGAGAGGTCGAGATACGCCTCGTCGAGGCCCACCACCTCGATCTCGTCCGCGCAGGCCCGCACCAGGTCCATGACCTCCTGCGACGCCTCTCGGTAGTAGGCGAAGTCCGGCGGCAGGTAGACGCCGTCCGGGCACAGGCGCCGGGCACGGGCGGCGGGCATCGCCGAGCCGACGCCAAAGCGCCGGGCCTCATAGGAGGCGGTGGTCACCACCGCCCGCGGTCCGGTGCCGGCCACGATCACGGGCCGTCCCCGCAGCTCCGGGCGCCGGCGCAACTCGACCGAGACATAGAACGCATCCATGTCGACGTGGGCGATGCAGCGGCCGGGCATACGCAGGCCACGTTAGGCCAGGGGGCGGACGGTCGGTGGCGCGATGAACCCCACCGCCCGTCCGACCCGGCGGCGGCCGACGGCGCCTCGCGACGTCGCCGGCCGCCGTACAGGACTCAGCCGCTGACCCAGACGGTGCCCACGCCGGCAAAGCCGAGCGCCGCGGCCGTGGCCTGGTTCAGATCCCAGCTGCGCCCGCCGACGTACGGTCCGCGGTCGTCGACCGTGGCCGTGACGGTGCGCCCGCCGTAGTGCAGGGTCACCTTGGTGCCGCAGGGCAGCGTGCGGTTGGCGACCCCCAGCCCGGCGTGGAAGCCGCAGGCGGTCGCGCCGCCGTCGTAGTACCACGACGCCACCGACGGGCTGAAGACCGACACGGTGCCGGCCGAGCCGACGGCGCGTCCGTTGCCGCCGTCGCCGCCGAACACGACGCGCAGATCACGCTGGGTGGCAGAACCGGGGGCGTAGCGCAGGCCAAAGCCGCCACGCCGGCCGGTCCGGCTCGCCGCGACGGCGCGCCAGCGACGGCCGATACGGGCCTGCAGGCGCACCCGGCGTCCGGCGATGGCCGGCAGCAGGTGGCCGCTGACCCGGATCCGGCCCCGGTCAAGGATGGCGAACTGGTGGCGGTCGACGGCGAATCGCGCGGCGACCGTCAGCGGCGCCGGGGCACTGGAGGGAACCGTGGCGCTCGGTGCCGGCACCGAGCCCGCAGACGCCACAAACGCGGTTGGTCCGCCGCTGGGCGCCGCCTGGACGGCACGGATGACGCCGGAGCGCCGCGGCCACAGCTGGAAGCGGAAATGGCCACGGCGGTTGATTTGCGCGCTGGCCACCGTCCTCCAGGACGCATCGGGCGAGGGCGCGGTCTCCAGGACCACGCGCTTGCCGGCATCGGCGGCCGGGGCGCGGCCGTTGACCTTCACCCGGTGGCCGAAGCGGACCGTGCGCGGGGTCAGGTTGAGGGACAGGGGTGTCGGAACTGTCTGTCCGGCCGCCGCGGTGACGTGAGTGAGCGTCAACGCGACCACCGGTGCCAGAAGCAGGGTTGTGGCAATGATCACATGAACTGAGCGCATCCGGCGCAGCCTCGATCTAGACATCAGACCAGGGACCTCCTGGGGTACGTGCGACCTGGGCGCCTACGGGGTTAGCTGACGGGCTCGCGGCCGCCAGATGCCGCTCCCTGTGGGTGGCAGGCGTCTGGAGAGAAGGTCGCTACGGTCGCGGCTGGCAGGTGCCAGGCGGCCGATTCGCCCCGGCCGGACGCGGTACGGGCCGCCCGGCAGTGGGTCCCCCGCCCGTCTCCGCACCGGGCAGAGACGATTCGGCAGGGCGCTTATGGAAACTTGGCGAGCGTCGCAGCGCCTTGAGGGTTTTTAAGTGAGCAGCGTCACACACCGGGGCGCGTGTCAGAATCATCACGTGCCCAATCCGGACCGCCTCACGGGGCTGGACAGCTCGTTTCTGCACCTGGAGCGGGACGCGGCCCACATGCATGTCGCGGGCTGCATGGTGTTCGAGGGCGACCCGCCGGGCTATGAGGAGCTGGTGGATCAGATCATGTCCCGCCTGCACCTGGTGCCCCGCTACCGCCAGCGGCTGGCGTTCGTCCCCCTCGGCCAGGGGCGCCCGGTCTGGGTCGATGATCCCCATTTCAACGTCGGCTTTCATGTGCGCCACACCGCCCTGCCCAGCCCGGGCGGCGAGGACCAGCTGCGGCGGCTGGCCGGCCGTGTCTTCTCCCAGGCGCTGGACCGCTCCCGCCCGCTGTGGGAGATCTGGCTTGTCGAGGGGCTCTCGGAGGAGCGGTTCGCGCTGCTGTCCAAGACCCATCACGCGCTTGTGGATGGGATCTCCGGCGTCGACATCGCCACCGTGCTGTTTGACACCACCCCGGATCCGATGCCGGTGGCGCCGCCGGACCACGAGTGGGTCCCGCGGCCGCTTCCCAGCGAGGCCCAGCTGCTTGCCGATGCCCTGCTGGAGCGGGCGACGGTTCCGGCCGAGATCGTCCGCGGCGTGAAGGCCGCCCTGCGCGGCCCGCGTCACGTCGCCGAGCGCCTGGGACGGGCGCTGGGCGGGATCAGCGCCATCGCCCGGGCCGGGCTGCAGACGGCGCCGCCGAGCCCGCTGAACGTGCGCATCGGCCCCCACCGCCGCTTCACCTGGGTGCAGGGCGATCTGCAGCAGTTCAAGTCGGTCAAGAACGCGCTTGGAGGGACGGTCAACGACGTCGTGCTCGCCGCCGTGGCCGGGGCGCTCGGCCGCTACCTGCGCCTGCACGGCCAGGCGACCGACGAGACGGTGCTGCGGGCGATGGTCCCGGTCTCGGTGCGGGCCGACGTCGAGCGCGGCGCGCTCGGCAACCGGGTGGCCGCGATGTGGGCGCCGCTGCCGGTCGGCATCACCGATCCCGTCGAACGCCTGGTGACGATCAGCCGCGAGATGGACGGGCTGAAGTCATCCGGGCAGGCTGTGGGGGCGCAGGTCCTCACCGAGCTGACGGGCTTCGCTCCGCCCACGATCATGGCTCAGGCGGCGCGGCTCCAGGCCCGCCAGCGGCTGTTCAACCTCGTCGTCACCAACATCCCCGGCCCCCAGTTTCCGCTGTACATGCTCGGCCGCCGCCTTGAGGCCATGTACCCCATGGTTCCCCTCGCCGAGAACCAGGCCCTGGGGATCGCGATCATGAGCTACGACGGCCAGCTCAACTTCGGCCTCAACGCCGACTACGACGCGCTCGGAGACCTGGAGGCGCTCGCCGACGAGCTGCGCGCCGCGATCGAGGAGCTGGTCGCCGTGGCCGGCGAGGAGGCGCGCAACGGCTCCCGCCCCACGAGCAGCCCCGTGCGCGCGGTGGACTGACCGCCGGACGGCTCACTCCCCGCGGATGCCTCGCTGGATCGAATGGCTGCTGATCGTCGCTGCTGCGCTGGCGATCGCCATCGGCGTCATCGCGCTGCTCTCCGGGGGCCTGGTCGCCGGAAACGACACCCCGGGCATCTCCGGATCCGACACCGGGCCGGGGACGGCCTTCCGCGACCTGGGCGACGCCCACCTGCGCCCCGGCCAGCCCGTGCCGGCCTATGACTCCACCCCGCCGACGAGCGGTCCGCACGTCCCGGAGCCGGTGACCGCCGACCGCACGCAGCTCAACGACGACCAGTTGCTCACGGCGCTGGAGGTCGGCGACGTCGTCTTCATGTACGGGACGCGCACACCTCCGCGGACCCTGACG
>DASSZQ010000222.1:0-4852 GCA_035702755.1 Solirubrobacteraceae bacterium
GACGGCGACCGACACCATCCTCGAGTGCCGCGACCTGGTGCGCACCTTCAACGGCGTGCCCGCCGTGGACGGCGTCTCGATGGCGTTTGCCCGGGGCCGGCTGACCGGCATCATCGGCCCCAACGGCGCCGGCAAGTCGACCGTCCTGGCGATGCTCGCCGGGACGCTGCCCGCCACCAGCGGCCACGTGCTCCTGCGCGGCGAGGACGTCACCGGCCTGCCGGCGTACCGCCGCGCGCGCAAGGGCCTGGTCCGCACCTTCCAGCTGGCCAGCGAGTTCAAGCGGCTGACCGTGCTGGAGAACCTGGTGGCCGCCATCCCCAACCAGCGCGGCGAGACGTTCCGCGGGGCGATGCTCGGCCGTCGCTACTGGGGCGCCGAGGAGCGGGCGTCGATCGAGCGCGCCGAGGCGATGCTTGAGCGTTTCGGCCTGCTGGCACTGGCCGACAACTACGCCGGTGACCTCTCCGGCGGGCAGCGCCGCCTGGTCGAGATCATGCGGGCGCTGATGGCCGAGCCGGACGTCCTGCTCCTCGACGAGCCGATGGCCGGCGTCCATCCGCGCCTTGCCCACCAGCTCGGCATGCAGCTGGTGCGCTTGTGCGAGGAGGGGACCACGGTCATCATGGTCGAGCACGAGCTGTCGATCATGGACGAGTTCTGCGACCCGGTGTTCGTCCTCGCCGACGGCAAGGTGCTCGCCGAGGGAACGATGGCCGCGCTGCGCGCCAAGGAGGAAGTTGTGGAGGCATATCTTGTCGGCTGAGCCGGTCAGCGCCGGAGCGCTTCTTGAGGACAGCGTTCAGGGCGTCGAGCTCCACACCGAGGAGCTGACCGCCGGCTACAACAAGAGCCCCGTCGTGCACGGCGTCTCGATCGCCGTCGCCCCCGGGCAGATCGTGTCGATCGTGGGGCCGAACGGATCGGGCAAGAGCACGCTGCTCAAGAGCATCGTCGGCGTCGTCGAGACGCTGTCCGGCAGGGTGCTCATCGGCGGGCGCGACGTCACCGGATGGCCGTCGGAGAACATCGCCCGTGCCGGCGTCGGCTACGTGCCCCAGGTCGACGACGTGTTCGGCCCGCTGACCGTGCGCGAGAACCTTGAGATGGGCGGGTATCTGCTCAAGTCCCGGGAACTGCCCGCCCGCATCGACCACGTCATGTCCGTCTTCCCCCAGCTCAGCCGCATGGCGGGTCGCCGGGCGGGCAAGCTCAGCGGCGGCGAGCGCAAGATGCTCGCCATGGGCCGCGCGCTCATGCTCCGCCCGGCGCTCGTCGTCCTCGACGAGCCCACGGCCAACCTGGCGCCGATCATCGCCCACACCGTGCTCCATGAGCATGTCCGCCAGCTGGCGGCCACCGGCGCCTCGGTGTTGATCGTCGAGCAGCGGGCCCGGGCGGTGCTGGAGATCTCCGATCGCACGTATGTGCTCGGCGGGGGCCGGCTGCAGATGGAGGGAACCCCGGAGGAGCTGTCCTCCAGCCCGGAGTTCATCGAGTCGTTCTTGGGAGGCGGCCAGCGGGCGGCCTAGCTGGTGTCCCGCCGGCGGCCCCCGCGGGCGGAGCCGGCAGCCGGCGCCTGGAGATGGTGTGGCGCCGTGCCGCCGGTAGCGAGTCAGTGAGCCGCTCGCCTCGCCCGATGGGCCCCCGGTCCCCCCGGTCCCAAGGCGAATCGTGGCGAGCGCCGGGCTTCTCGGCATCGGTGCCGACCCTGAAGTTCTGGCTGCCCCTCCCTTATGTTTTGGCTTTGCCGCCGACGGCCAGATAGCGCTGGCGGGGGCCGGAATGCCGGCGAGAACCCGCCCGGGAGCGTCACATCCGTGCGAAATCCAAATCCGGGCTGACGATCTCGAACCAGAGCGCTGCCATACGCCCCTCACGGGCGAAATCCGAAGGCGCGATCCGAGTTTCGAACAAACCGGGGTGCTCGGCTCCGCCCGCCCCGGCCCCCGGGCACCCCCTCATCGCCGTCGTCAACCCAGTCCCCGCCGGCACCGACTCACAGGTTCGCGCCAGCCTCAGAGCTAGATGCCGCCGGACGCAGCCGCCGGACGCAGCGGCACCGGCGAGTCCGTCGCCGGCGGGTCCGCGCCGAGTCGCAGCGCGGCCCCCAGCTGCGCCCGGGAGCGGATGCCGAGCTTCCCGTAGGCCGCCGACAGCTGTGCCTCGACGGTCTTGGTGGACACGAACAGCGCCTGGGCCACCTCGCGGTTGCTCAGCCCGCGCGCCGCCATCTGCGCCGCCCGCAGCTCGGCCGGCGTGAGCGCCTCCGGCCCGTGCAGCGACGCCCGCCGCGGGCGCGCCCCGGTGGTCACCAGCGCCGCCCGCGCCGTCTGGGCGAGCGCCGCCGCACCGCACGCGTGGGCGGCATCAAGCGCCTTGGCCAGCGTCTTGCGGGCCGCGGGCAGCTGGCCGCGGTCGCGCAGGCCGATGCCCAGCGCCACCAGGCTGCGCACCCACTCCAGCCGGGCCGGGCTGGCGTTGAGCCGATCGACGGCCTCGCGCAGGCTCGCCAACCCGGCCTTGCCCGGCGTCAGCTCTCCGCACAGCGATACGGCGATCGCCAGCCGGCCGCACGCGCCAAACGCCTCGGCCATCGCCCGCTCGCGCTCGGCCAGCTGCCGGGCCTCGGAGGTGCGTCCGAGGCCGGCGAGGGCGCGGACCGCGGTGGGAACCCAGCTGGTGAACACGCTCAGATCGCAGCTCGCCGCCGTCATCCGCCGGTCGGCCTCCAGCACGTCGGCCACGCCGTCATCGAGCTCGCCGAGGCCGATCCGCACCCGGCCGCGCTCGGCGAGCACCACGGCGCCCTGCCACAGCCGCAGGTCGGCCTCGTCCAGGCGCAGCGACTCGGCCAGGGCGCGGCCCTCCTCCAGCCGCCCGCGCTCGATGAGCACCGGGAGGAGGAACATGGCGGCGAAGTGCTCGGCCCCCATCTCGCGCGCCACCTCGTGGGCGCGCTCGGCATGATCCTCGGCCACACCGAGCTGCCCCATCCGCAGGGCGGTGATGCTCCGCACCGTGGACGCGTGCATGAACAGCGGCGCTGAGCCGCGGCGCTGGGCCTCGGCGATGCCGACGTCCTGGGCCTCGGCCGCCTCGTCGAGCTGGTCGGTCCAGGCGAGGGTGCGGGTGGCGCTGTTGTAGGCGATGAGGTGATCGAGCAGGCGCGGGTGGCGTAGCGCCTGGCGCGCCAGCTCCGCGGCCTGCGCCGCGGGCAATCCGGTGAGGACCCCCGTCCCCGCCAGCGCCACCAGCATCAGCGGATCTGAGACCTCGTCGCGGCGGGCCCGCGCAAAGTGGCGCTCGGTCCGCGCCAGGATCCGCCGGGTGGCCGTCAGGTCAGACGCCCCCGCGCCGAGCAGGTGGGCCTCCAGCCGCTCCACCACGCCGGCGTCGAGATGGTCGCTGTCGCGCAGCACGTCCTCCAGCACGGCGCGAGCGGCCCGCGTCTGGACGCTGTCGACCAGCGCCGCCGCCAGCACCTCGGCGACCCGCACGCGCTCCGCCTCATCCCCGGCCAGGGCGAGCGCCTCGCGCAGTGAGGCGAAGGCATGGTTGATCGGCAGCATGGCCTCGGCCCGCCCCAGCTCCAGCAGGACCTCGACGCGCGTCTGCGCCCGCGGCGGCTCGGCGAGCGCACGGTGCAGAAGCGAGACCGCGGTCTCCGGGGCACCCCGCCCCATGGCCTGCCGCGCCCCGGTGCGCAGCGCCTCCACCACCCACGCCTCCCCGTAGGGCTCGGCCGAGAGCAGGTGCGCGGCGACCCGCTCGGCGGGAGCGCCCTCAGCCAGCAGCAGCTCCGCCGCCCGCGCGTGCAGCGCCGCCCGGCGCGAGCGCGGCATCTCGGCCCGGATCGCCTCGTGGACGATCGGATGCGCGAAGGAGAGCAGCGCGCCCGGACCGAACAGATCGGTGGCCCGGAGCCGGTCCGCAGCCGCCTCGGCCGCCTCGCGGGCAAGCTCAGACAGCGCGGCGGCCTGGCGCAGCGGCGCGCCCGGACCGAGGATGGCGACCGCCTGGGCCAGGCGCTCGCAATCACCGCCGAGGCGGCCGAGCCGGATGAGCACGCTGCGGCCGACGGCTCCGGCCCCCAGCCGCCGCACCCGGCGTGCCGCCTCCACCGACGGCCGCTCCCCCTGCTCGCTCAGCCCGGTGACGAGCTCGCCGAGGTAGAACGGGTTGCCGCCGGTGGCATCGTGGCAGGAGCGACACAGCTCACCGTCGGCCCGCGGTCCGAGGCGCCGGCGGACGAGCTCGGCGCTGGCGGTCTCGCTCAGGGCGGCGAGACGGACGGCGGGCGCCGCCAGCTCGGCCAGCGCCGGACCCGCTCCCGTCGGCTCCCCCCGGCGCACCGCCACCACCAGCAGCACCGGCAGCGTGCTGATCCGCCGGGCGAGGTAGGCGAGGAAGCGCACCGAGGCCGGGTCAAGCCAGTGACCGTCGTCGACGAGCAGCGCGAGGGGACCGCGCTCGGCGAGATCGGCGACCAGCCAGTGCAGGCCGTACAGGACGGCGACCGCCCGCTCGTGGTCCTCGCCGGGATCGACGTCGCCCTCAAACACCGGCGCGGCCAGGCGCGCCGATCCCTCAAACAGACCGGGCGCCCGCGCCTCGCGCACCGCCGGTCCGAGCAGTTCGCGCACCGCCGCAAACGGCGACTCCATCGACACGCCGTCCCCGCGCGCCTCCAGGACGCGCATGCCGAGGGCCTGCGCCCGGCGCCGGCAGGCGCGCAGCAGCGAGCTCTTGCCGATCCCGGCGGGGCCCTCCACGGTGACCAGGGCGCCCTGGCCGGCGCGGGCGCGTTCCAGCAGCGCAGCGACGCGCGCCACCTCCTCCGCGCGCTCGA
>DASSZQ010000225.1:0-2690 GCA_035702755.1 Solirubrobacteraceae bacterium
GCGGCGCCGACGGGACGACCCCCTGCCGGTCGCCGCCGGCCCTGTCTCCCCCGGCTCCGACGCGATAGCTTGCGCAGCGCGGCCCGGTAGCTCAGTTGGTCAGAGCAGCGGACTCATAATCCGTCGCGCGCAGGTTCGAGTCCTGCCCGGGCCACTGGAAATAGCTGCAAATCGGCTACTGCTCTACTGCTCCCGGCGGGCCCAGCAAACGGCGCAGCGGAGGCTCCCCAAAGGCTTCCCACACGGCCCTCCTTTAAGAGCGAAATCCTCGACTACCGTCCACGGCTGCAGTGCGCCACGGGTGGACCCCCGCTTCGGTTCGCTACTGCTGACCGCCGGGGCGCGGTGGAGGAGGCGATCCACCGCGTCCTTCCTGGATCCCGATTTGGATAGACGGGGTCTTGATCTGGTCTGGTGGGACGGGGCGAGGTGCCATTGAGAGAAATTCTATGGGAGGGCGATTAGCCAAAAGAGGGTTTGCAGGACCATCAAGCCGCCGAGGAGCGTCAAGAGGCCGCCCATGATCCTCACTCGGTGCGCGTTCGCGCGGCGCAGATTGTGATAACCGTATGCAGCGGAGACCAGCCAGCCGAGAGTGTCCGTTTCGGCCTCAGCGGCCGCTTCGTCATATAGCTCGGCGTAGAAGTCCGGCGCGTCGATAGCGAAGCGAGGCCTCCAGTTGGATAGCTCAAGCGTCGGCATCTGCCGAGCGTAAGACGCACTGCGGACGCAAAGGCATACCGGCGCGACCGTTTAGGGATCCCTCACATGTCCTGACTAATCACTGGCGGCAATAGGATCGGCGCGTAACTCTGCAAACCAAGCCATGCGTCCACCTGTTCTTGGATGTTTGAGCGGCCGCGTGCCGCCACCGTTCATGTCCAGAAGCGATCGAGCGCCTCTTGGTCGGAGTAGTGACCGTGAACTTCGACGATCAGGCCGTCCTTGACGCTCATCAGCTGGCAGCCGGTGATGTCGAGATGCCGGCCCTCACGTTCGCCGGTTGCGTGCTGGACGGCGACGACGTACTCATCGCCGACCGCTACGTCGATCAGGCGAGCGCGGAACGTGCCACCCGAGAGCGGCGCGAGCTTTGTGAGGAACTCGTCCCGGATGGCCTGCCAGCCCTCATGGCGACCGGCGATAGGACTGCGACCGGGCAGGACCCATACGGCGTCCGGAGCAAAGCAGGAGCCAGCCGCGTCGAGGTCGTGATCGGCGAGCGCCTGATAGAGCCGCCGAACAACCTCGGTGTCTGTGTGTTTGCTCAACCCGGCCAGATCATCGCACGGGAACCCGGCCCTCGCCATCCGGGGTGGCGCGGCCTGTGGCCGTATGATCGAATCGCACTGTCACGGATCTCAGCAAGGCGGGCGACATGACGACCTTCACCGTCGAGACCATCGATCGACAGCCGGCCGCCGTGGTGCACGCCGAGGTGCCGATCGACGAGATCCGGACCGTTTTTGACCGTGGCTTTCGCCAGGTCATGCGCGTGGCAGAGGCGCAAGGCGTCGCCATCACCGGGCCGCCCTTTGGGTTCTACCCCCGGATGCCCACCGACACCGTGGAGGTGGCTGTGGGCTTTCCCGTGTCGACTGCCATTACTCCCGATGGCGACGTGCGCCCATTTGAGCTGCCCGGCGGCCGCGTCATCACCGGCATCCACACCGGGCCCTATGAGACCCTGGCGGCGTCCTACCGCGAACTCACAGAGTGGGCGGCGGCTGAGGGTCACCCGCTCGCCGCTCACATGTGGGAGTCCTATCTCACAGACCCGCGCGCTCAGCCGGATCCGGCGACCTGGCAAACCAAGATGACCTGGCCGCTCGCATGACCAGGGGCGCCTTCCATGCACCGGCAGGGCGCGAGAGCTCGTTTCACCCGGGGACGGGCCCGGCGTCGATCAGCCGGGCGGCGAGTCGCTCAAGCTCACGCTCGTAGTGCTGCGTGAGCGCGTCGGCGATCCCGGTCAACTGGGGCAGCTTGGTGACGTCGTCCAGCGCGTAGGGCTGGGGAAGCGTCGGCTGGTAGCGGTACAACTGCGGCCCGCCGCCGATCTCGATGCGCGGGAGGCTCGGCTCCCATGTCGTCGGTGGCGGGGAATCCCCGTTGAGCAGTAGGTGGGCGACCTCGTTGGCGAGATCGGCGCTGCCGCTGAGCATGGCCTCCAGCAGCGACTCGCCACCCGTTCGCGGTCGAAGCCAGCCGAGGATGCCGCCCCAGCCGTAGTCAAGCGGGCGCGACCAGGCTCCTGTGCCGAGCGAGATCATGAACAGGTCGCCCGGGGTGCGGGGCACCGGGTCGACGGTCCGGCGCAGCGCCATTCCGATCGCCGCCAGCGCCGGGTTGCCGGCGTACACGCCGCCGTCGACCAGACGGGCGCGGCCGATCACCTCAGGATCGAAGTAGGTGGGGGCGGCCGAGGTGGCGAGCGCCACCTCAACCATCGTCTCCGACGGAGCGCTCGGCTGCGCCCCGGCACCGGGGCGTCCCCAGCGGGTAAACAGCCGCGGCCCGGGCACCGACATGTCAAACGCCGCGATCAGAACCTCGGTCCGAGCGTCCCTCAGCAGCGCCCCGCCGAACACAGTTGGATCCTCCAGCACCCCGCGCAGCTGCACCAGCGGGTACTTGGGGAACAGCAGCTCGAAGTGATCAAAGACGTTTCGCACCGCTGGGCGCCGGAA
>DASSZQ010000290.1:0-9722 GCA_035702755.1 Solirubrobacteraceae bacterium
CGCTCGCCTCCGACGGCGCCGCCATCGACGCCGCCTGCCGCGCTGCCGGAATCCACCGCGTGCGCACCCCCCGGGAGCTCATCGACGCCGCCCAGGCCCTGCTGCGCTGCACGCCGGCGCGGGGCCGGCGGGTGGCCGTCCTCGCCGACGGGGGCGGCCACGGGAGCATCGCCGCGGCCGTGGCCGCCGACGTCGGCCTGGAGGTGCCGGAGCTGGCGGCGCCGATCGCCGCCGAGCTCCGCGCCCAGCTGCCGGCCGCCGCCGGCGTCACCAACCCCGTCGATCTCGCCGGCGGCGCCGAGCAGGATGTCCACACCTTCGACCGCGTCGCGCTGACGCTGCTGGCGAACGACCAGGCCGACGCCCTGCTCATCACCGGCTATTTCGGCGGCTACGCCGAGTACGGGCCGGCGGTGCAGGACGAGGAGCTCCGGGTGGCGGCGCGGCTGGGCGAGGTCGCGGCCGGGACGGCGCGGCCGATCGTCGTGCACACCATGTATCCGCATGGCCCCGCGGCAGCGGCGCTGCGCAGCGCCGGGGTTGCCGTGTACGAGTCCGTCGAGCAGGCGGCGGCCGCGGTGAAGCGCCTGGCCGACGCCGGCTCGCGCGGGCACACCCCGGTGCCGGAGCTTCCGGCCCGGGACCCGGCGGTGGCCGGCGAGGGCTATGACGCCGCCCGCGCGGTCCTGGCCGCCGGCGGCGTGCCCTTCGTCGCCCAGCGCACGGTGACGACGCTGGAGGAGGCGGCCGGCACGGCGCAGGCGATCGGCTACCCCGTCGTGCTCAAGGCGCTCGGTGCCCTGCACAAGTCCGAGGGCGGCGGCGTCGTGCTCGCCCTCCCCGGAGCGGCCGAGCTTCAGCGGGCCTACCGCGACATGGCGCGCCGGCTCGCGCCCCCGGCCTACAGCGTCGAGGCCATGGCGCCGCTGGCCGACGGCGTGGAGCTGCTGATCGGCGCCCGCTGGGATGCGCGCTTTGGCCCGGTGGCCCTGGCCGGCGCGGGCGGGATCCACACCGAGGTGCTACGCGACACCGCCGTCGCGTTGGCGCCGGTCACTGAGGCGCAGGCCGAGGCGATGCTCCGCTCGCTGCGGATCGCCCCGCTCCTGCTCGGCGCCCGCGGCCGCCCGCCGGTTGACCTCGCCGCGGCCGCTGCCGCGCTGAGCGCGCTCTCCCGCGTGGCCGCCGCCCATCCGGACCTGGCCGAGCTGGAGATCAACCCGCTGCTCGTCACCCCCGCCGGCGCCGTCGCCCTCGACGCGCGCTTTGTCCCTGCCCCACCCACCCAAGGAGCGAGAGAGGATGCAGTTCACCTACACGCCTGAGCAACTGGCCCTGCGCGACCGCGCCCAGCGCCTGACCGAGGCCATCTTCGCATTTGAGGAACCGTGCGAAGCGGGGCGCGGCCTGCCTGACGAGTCGCTGGGCGAGATCCGGCGGCTGACGCTGGAGCATGAGCTCAACGCGATCAACATGCCGGCCCAGTGGGGCGGCCAGGGGCTGTCGATCCTCGATCAGGTCATCGTCCAGGAGCGGCTCGGCCAGCTCACCAACGCGCTGTGGGACGCCGTGTGGCGCCCGGCCAACGCCCTGCGCCACTGCACGCCCCAGCAGCGCGAGCGCTACCTGATCCCGGCCATCAACGGCGAGCGGCGCGACTGCTTCGCCGTCACCGAGGAGAAGGCGGGGTCTGACCCGTCGCTGATCGAGACCGTCGCGCAGCGCGACGGCGACGGGTGGCGGATCTCCGGCGAGAAGTGGTTTGTCACCGTCGGTGATGTCGCCGACTTCCTCATCGTCCAGGCCCTGGCCGGCGAGGAGCGGGCGCCGACGCTGTTTCTCGTCGACAAGAACCTCCCCGGCGTCAGCGTCAAGCGGACCCCGGCGTACATGCACACGTTCGTCTTCGAGCACCCGGAGTTTGTGTTTGACGAGGTGCGCGTCGGCGATGACGGAGTGCTCGGCGAGATCGGCGGCGGCTATGAGCTGACACGGGACTGGTTTGTCGAGGAGCGGCTGATGATCGCCGCCCGGGCGACCGGCGCCGCCGAGCGCGCGCTCCGCCTGGCCAACGACCACGCCAACACCCGCGTCCAGTCCGGCGGGGTGATCGCCTCCCATCAGCTCATCGGCGCGATGATCGCCGACAGCGTCTGCGACATCGCGCTGTGCCGCACGCTCACCCACCAGGTGGCCTGGGAGGTCGACAACGGGATGCCGCGCAAGCAGGTGCACGCCAAGGCGGCGATGGTCAAGCTCACCGCGTCGGAGGCCGCCGGGCGCGTCATCGACCGCGCGCTGCAGATCTTCGGCGGCCGCGGCTACATGCGGGAGAACCCGGTCGAGCGGCTGTACCGCGACATCCGCGTCGACCGCATCTGGGAGGGCACCTCCGAGATCCAGCGCATGATCATCGCCGGCGAGGCGCGCAAGCGTGGCCTGGACGGGATGCTCACCTACGGCGCCGGCCTGCCGGAGACGGCGCATGCCTGAGGTGGTGGCGGTGGAGCGTCGCGATCACGCGGCGATCGTGCGCCTCACCCGCCCGGCCAAGCTCAACGCGATCTCTGAGCAGATGGAGCAGGAGCTGTGCGCCGCGGTGGACTCGCCGGAGGTGCGCGAGGCCCCGTGCGTCGTGTTCACCGGCGGCCCGGAGGTGTTCTCGGCCGGTGCCGATCTGAGCGAGTGGCGCGACTACACCCCGGCGGAGATCATGGCCTCCTACCGGGCGACCGGCGACTTCGCCGAGCGGGTCGCCGACCTGCCGATGCCGACGCTCAGCGCCATCTCCGGCTGGTGTGTCGGCGGCGGCCTTGAGCTGGCGCTCGCCACCGACTTCCGGATCGCCGAGCCCAGCGCCCGCTTCCGCCTGCCGGAGGTGGCGCTGGGGATCCTGCCAAGCTGGGGCGGGACCCAGCGGCTGGTGCGGCTGCTCGGTCCGGCCCGCGCCAAGGAGGTCATCCTGCTGCGCGGGCAGGTGGAGGCCGACGAGGCGCTGCGCCTGGGGCTCGTCACCGAGGTCGTCGGCGAGGGCCGGGGCCTGGACCGCGCGCTTGAGCTCGCCGCCCATCTCGGCAGCCTGCCGCCGCTGGCGGTCAGCGTCACCCGGCAGGTCATCGACGCGCTCCCGGAGACCTCCCGGACCGCCGGGCTGGCGCTGGAACGCATCGCCTACGGGATGCTCGCCCAGACTCAGGACGCCTCCGGAGCCCTGTCGGAGCGGTGGCCGGCATGAGCGCCGGCGACGTGACCCTGACCGACGAGCAGCGCGCCATCCAGGAGGTCTGCCGCGACTTCGCCGCCCGGGAGATCCGGCCGATCTCGCTGGCCGTCGACGAGGCCGAGACCGACGTCCCCCGCCAGATCTGGCGCCAGGCGGCGGCGCTCGGCCTCACCTCGTTCATGCTGCCGGAGGAGTACGGGGGTGGCGGGCTCACCGACTGCCTGACGTCCTGCATCGTCCAGGAGGAGCTCTCGCACGGCTGCAGCGGGATCGGCAACCTCATCACCTCCAACGGCTTCTTCGCCGAGCCGGTGCTCGCGCTCGGCGACTCCGAGCAGCGCCGGCGGTGGCTGACGCCCCTGTGCGAGTCTGACCCGCCGTTCACCGCGCTGGCCACGACCGAGCCCCAGTCCGGCTCCGACGCCGCATCGATCCGCACCCGGGCCCGCCGCGTCGACGGCGGCTATGTCCTGTCCGGGCAGAAGGCGTGGATCTCCAACGGCGGCATCTCGCGCTACTACGTGGTGTTCGCCACCGTGGAGCCGGGCAGCGGCTACCGCGGGATCACCGCGTTCCTGGTCCAGGACGACGACGAGGGCGTGCGCTGCGGGCCGCCGATTCGCAAGATGGGCCAGCGGGCGATCCCCAACACCGAGCTGTTCCTCGACGACGTGTTCGTCGCCGAGGATCGCCGGCTCGGCGCCGAGGGCCACGGGTTCTCCGGGCTCATGCACACCTTCGACCGCAGCCGCGTGACGCTCGCCGCGTCGGCCACGGGGCTGGCCCGGGCGGCCCTGGAGTATGCCGTCGCCTACGCCAAGGAGCGCGTCCAGTTCGGCAGGCCGATCGCGCAGCACCAGGCGGTCGCGTTCCGCCTCGCCGACATGGCGCTCCGCGTCGACGCCTCCCGGCTGTTGACGTGGCGCGCCGCGCAGATGCTCGACCGCGGCCAGCGGGCCACGACCGAGGCGGCGATGGCCAAGCTCCACGCGTCCGAAACCGCGATGTGGTGCACGTGGGCCGCGGTGCAGACCCTCGGTGGCTGGGGCTACAGCCGGGAGTACCCGGTGGAGAAATGGATGCGCGACGCCAAGCTGGAGGAGATCGAGGAGGGGACCTCCGACATCCAGCGGCTCGTCATCTCCCGCGGGCTGCTGCGATGACCCCCGGCTGAGGCAGCCGCCCGGCGAAGGCGACGACCGCGTCGGCGACCTCGGCCGGATATTCGACATGGGGATGGTGCCCGGCGCCGTCGAGCATCAGCCAGTCGGAGTGCAGCTGGGAGACGATCCACTCCGCCTCGGCCGCCGGATCCGGCCAGTCGACGTCGGCGGTGCCCATGATGACCAGCGACGGCACGCGAACGCGGCCCAGGCGGGCCTCGGCCTCCCGGTGGGTCTGCTCAAACATGTACGCGCAGATCACGTGGCGGCGGTCCGGCTGGCTGAGGTTGGCCCGCAGCCGGGACACGTGCTCGTCGAAGTCGGCGGTGCGCGGCCGGCGCGGCTCCCACTTGGGAAAGTAGGACATGTAGATCGGCAGGGTGAGAAACGGGATGCGCATCACGTCCATCAGCCGCCGCTGGATCCAGGACATCTGGCCGTCGCGCACAAACGGCGCCGCCAGCACGAGTCCGCGCACCAGCTCCGGATGCTCGGCCGCCAGGTACACGCCGGCCGCCGCGCCGTTGGAGGTCCCGTAGACGAGCGCCGGACCGGCGTCGAGGTGGCGGATGAGGGCGGCCAGGTCATCGGCCAGGGGAATGCTTCCGTAGGCCGGCCAGCGCGCGCTCGTCTCCCCCATGCCGCGCTGATCGACGGTGACGACGCGAAAGCCGGCGTCGCGCAGCACGGGCACCAGGAACCGCAGCTCCGAGCGCAGGTCGAGCATCGCCGGCGTGGCCACGATCAGCGGCCCGTCGCCCGTGTCGTCGTAGGCGAGGCGGCCGTCTGAGAGGTCGAGGAACTGGGTGGTGCTCACGATTTCTCCATTCATGCGTCGTCGATCTCGGCGCACAGCGCCTGCAGGAGGCGCACGTGCTCGGCATAGGACTCGCAGGCGCTCTGCTCGCGATCGAGCGCCGCGACGAACGCGGCGAAGGCGAGCGCGCGGTCGCCGGGCGACGCGCGGCAGAAGCGGTCGTAGGCGGCCCGCGCCTCGGCGCAGCCGGTTCGCCAGTCGCAGTAGCAGTCGATCATGTCGTCGACCAGATCCGCACGGATCTCAACGCTCGGCGCGTGCCCCATCCCCGGGCACGGTAGGCGGCCAATGGCCCGCCGGGAAGGACCAATTGAAGGCGGCGGGCGTGGACCAATGCGCGTTACGATCTGGCGCGACCGGACCCGTGGACATCCATCTCGCCTTGGATCGTGCCCAGCCGCTGCGCGCCCAGCTGGAGCGGGAGCTGCGCGCGGCGATCCGCTCCGGCCGCCTGCGCGCCGGCGTGCGGGTGCCCCCCAGCCGTGCGCTGGCCGACGAGCTGGCCGTCTCGCGGGGCGTGGTCGTCGAGGCCTACTCACAGCTCGTCGCCGAGGGCTACCTCGTCGCCCGCCCCGGGGACGGGACCCGCGTGGCGCCCGGCCTGACCCATGAGCCGGCCGGACCCGCGACACCATGGGCGGCGCGCCCCCGGGTCCGGTATGACCTGCGCAGCGGGGTGCCGGACTTCTCGCTCTTCCCGCGCCGCGCGTGGCAATCAGCGACGGCCACGGCGCTGCGCGAATTGCCGGATGCCGCGCTCTCCTACGGCTCGCGGCGCGGCGCGCGGCGGCTGCGCACGGCGCTGGCCGACCACCTGGGGCGCGTGCGCGCGGTCGTCGCCGATCCGGAGCGCCTGTTCATCTCCGCCGGTGCCGTGCACGGCATCGGTGTCCTGGGCCACGCGCTGCGCGAGCGCGGCGCCCGGCGGATCGCCGTCGAGGATCCCGCGTGGCGGGCGATCGGCGACGTCATCGCCCAGTCCGGGCTCGCCCTCGTCCCCGTGGCGGTCGACGAGGACGGGCTGGACGTCGAGGCGCTTGAGCGCACCGATGCCGACGCCGTCGTGCTGTCCCCGGCGCACCAGTATCCGACGGGGGCGGTGCTCGCCCCGGAGCGCCGGTCACGGCTGATCGCGTGGGCGCGCCGGCGCGGGACGCTGATCATCGAAGACGACTACGACTCCGAGTACCGCTATGACCGCGAGCCGATCGCGGCGCTCCAGGGGCTGGCTCCGGACTGTGTCGCCTACGTCGGATCCGCCAGCAAGACGCTGGCCCCGGCCATGCGCCTGGGCTGGCTGGTGGTGCCCGGCCATCTTGTGTCGGACATGGCCGTCCAGCACGGCGCCGCCCGCGCCATGCCGGGCGCGATCCCCCAGGCCGCCTACGCCGCCCTCCTGGAGCGCGGCGAGATCGACCGGCACCTGCGGCGCACGCGCCGGGAGTACCAGGCCCGGCGCAGCGCGCTCATCCGGGCCATGGCCGACCACTTGCCGCAGGCGTCGCTGGGCGGCGCCGCCGCCGGCCTGCACCTCATCGCCTGGCTGCCTGACGGCGCCGACGAGGCCGCCATCGCGGCCGCGGCCGCCGACCGCGGCGTTGCCATTCACCCCCTGCGCGAGCCCTGCGCGGTGACGGCGCCGCGGCCTCCGGCGCTCCTGCTCGGCTACGGGCTGGTCCGCGCCGCCGCCATCCCGCCCGCGATCAAGGCGCTGGCCGGTGCCGCTGCGGGCGCCCGGCGGCCGACCGCGTGACCGTGTGTTTGAGCGCGGCGCCACCGCACCACTACGGATGCCGGAGCGACGCGGGCGCGGAACGCTGTTGTCATGTCCGCACGCCGCACCGCCTTCGTCGTCCTGATCCTGTCGGTCGCCGGCCTGGGCGCCGCGCTTGGCCCCGCCGCCCCGGCGGGCGCAGCGACCACGCCCGCCCCTGCGCTGCTCAAGCTCGGCTCCCACGGGCCGGCCGTCCGGTCGCTGCAGAGCCGGCTGATCACCCTGACGTACCTCCCGCGCGGCGCCGCCGACGGCGTCTTCGGCATGCGCACTCACAACGCCGTGGTCGCCTTCCAGGGCTGGAGCCGGCTCGTCCGCGACGGGATCGCCGGACCGAGGACACAGCGGGCGCTCGCCCGCGCCCACATCCCCCGCCCGTGGTCGACGGCGACGGGCATGGAGGTGCACATCGCCCAGCAGGTGCTCCTGCTCGTCCGCGGTGGGCACGTGGTGCGCGCCATCCACGTCTCCACCGGCAGGCCCGGCTGGCCGACGCCGGCCGGCCACTTCCGGATCCAGTGGCGCTCGACAATGAGCTGGTCGGTGCCCTTCAAGACCTGGATGCCGCTCGCCCAGTACTTCACCAACGGCTACGCGCTGCACGAGTACCCGGAGGTCCCCGCCTACCCCGCATCCCACGGCTGCATCCGGGTTCCCCCCGCCGAGTCACGCGTGGCCTGGAGCTTCGGCGCGGTCGGCATGCGGTTCTGGACGGCCCGCTGATCACAACCCCGGAGCTCCCCCAGTTCATGCGGGCCCGGGAGATTGCCCTCAGGGCCATCTCCCAATCTGATCACGAAGTGATCAGCCTCAGACAGGTTCTTCGGTGACGTCGCGGGCGACGAGCGACGCATACGCTCCGCCGCGCTCCAGCAGCTCCTCATGGGTGCCGCGCTCCACGATCTCGCCCTTGTCGAGCACGACGATCTGGTCGGCGTCGCGGACGGTCGAGAGGCGGTGGGCGATGGTGATGGTGGTGCGGCCCTCGGCGAGGCGCTCGAGCTCGGCCTGGACCGCGTATTCGGTCTGGGTGTCGAGCGCGCTCGTGGCCTCGTCGAGCACCAGCACGGGCGGGTTGCGCAGGACGGTGCGGGCGATGGCCATCCGCTGCTTCTCCCCGCCGGAGAACCGGTAGCCGCGCTCGCCGACGACCGTGTCGTACCCGTCGGGCAGCGAGGCGATGAGGTCATGGATGCGCGCCGTCCGCGCGGCGTCCTCGATCTCGGCGTCGCTCGCGTCCGGCCGGGCGAAGCGGAGGTTCTCGCGCACGCTGGCGTGAAACAGGTACGTCTCCTGCGAGACGACGCCGATGGTCAGCGCCAGCGACGCCAGCGAGACGTCCCGCAGGTCGATGCCGTCGATCGTCACCCGTCCCTCCTGGGGCTCGTACAGGCGGGCCACGAGGTAGCCGAGGGTCGTCTTGCCGGAGCCGGTCTCCCCCACGATCGCCGTGCGCGTGCCCGCGGGCACGGTCAGGTCGACGTGGCGCAGCGTCCATGGCTCACCCCCTGGCGGGGGTGAGCTGGCGAGTTCGGCTGACGCCGCCGGCTCAGCCCCTGGCGGGGGTGAGCTTGCGGGATCGGCCGGCGCCGGACTCGCGGACTCACGGTCGGCCCGCGGCTGGCCGGCGTAACGAAACGAGACGTCCTGCAGCCGCACCTCGCCCAGCAGCTCGTCCGGCCGCAGCGTCACCGGATGCTCGGCCTCGACGATGTCGATGGGGAGATCGAGGTACTCAAAGATGCGGTCAAACAGGGCCAGCGAGGACTGCATGTCGGCCTGCACCCCCAGCAGCGCGTTGATGGGAAACAGCAGCCGGGTCTGCAGCGTGGTGAAGGCCACGACCGTGCCGATGGAGACGGCGCCGATGAACGACTGCCCGGCGAGCCAGTAGATGACGGCCGGCTGGGCGGCGAAGATGAACTGGATCGTCGCCATCATCCACCGGCCGGCCATGCGGCTGCGGACCTCGACGTCGGCGATCCCCCGTGACTCGCGGGTGAAGCGGTCCGCGAGGTCCGCGCCGCGCCCCATCGTCTTGCCGAGCATGATTCCGGACACCGACAGCGACTCGGCGACGAGCGCTGACATGTCGGCCAGGCGCTTCTGCTGCTCGGTGGTGATGCGGCGGCGGATCCGCCCCACGCGGCGCGTCCCCCACACCGACGGCGGCACGAAGATCAGACTGAAGATGGCCAGCCGCCAGTCCAGCAGGCACATGGCGACGAGCGCGGCAATCACCGTGGTGGCGTTGGAGGCGATTGTCGTCGCCGTCGTCGTCACCACGCTGTCCAGCCCGCCGATGTCGTTGGCGATGCGCGACTGGATCTCGCCGGTGCGCGTGCGGGTGAAGAACGCCAGCGACATCTTCTGCAGCCGGTGGTAGACGGCGGCGCGGAGGTCATGCATGACGCGCTGGCCGACGACGTTGGAGATGTAGGTCTGCCAGACGCTGGTGGCGTTGGCGAACAGGGCCACGGCGATCATGCCCAGGACGGTCAACGTCAGCACCGTGTTGTCGTGCTTGAGCAGCCCGGTGTCCAGGGCCGTCTGCAGCAGGAACGGGCTGAGCATGCTCACGCCGGCCGAGATCACGATCAGCACCAGGACGGCGGTCAGCCGGAAGCGGTAGGGACGAAACAGCGCCAGGATGCGGCGCGTGTCCCGCTCGCGTGTGGGATCCATCAGCTCCGGCGGCTTGCGATCCGGACGGCGCAGCGCCCGCATCCCGCCTGACCCGCCGGC
>DASSZQ010000059.1:0-14768 GCA_035702755.1 Solirubrobacteraceae bacterium
GCGCCCCGCTGGGTGCGGCGGCCCCCGGTGATCCCCTCGGAGGCGGCGTCGGCGATGAGGATGCCGTCCCGGATCTGGGACATGAGGTCGCCGACCCCGCTGGGCGAGTGCGGCATGAGGATGGTGTTCGTCTTTGAGCCCTCGCCGAGCGCGCGGATCATGTCGGTGTACTGGGTGAGGGCGACGAGCGCCATCGCCTCCTTGGGATCCAGCCCCTGCTGGGCGATGATCTCCAACGATTCCTTCAGTCCCTCGGCGATTGCCCGGCGCTCGGCGGCCACGCCCTCGCCCTGGAGGCGCATCGTCTCGCGCTCGCCCTCGGCCTTCTTGACGGCCAGCGTCTTCTGGGCGTCACCCTGGGCGGCGGCGGCGATCTGGTTGCGCTGCGAGGCGTTGATGTTGTTCATCGCGTCCTTGACGCGCTGGTCGGGCTCGATGTTGGTCACCAGGGCCTTGACGATCTCGTAGCCGTAGTCGGCCATGTTGCGGTGCAGGGTCTCCTGGATGTGCATGGCGATCGTGTCGGCGTCGGCGTAGGCGGCGTCGAGGTCGAGGCTGGGGATGTGGGAACGGACGACGTCGAAGGCGTAGGACTGCATCTGCACCTCCGGGTCGTCGAGCTTGTAGAAGGCGTTCTTGACCTGCTCGGCGTCGGATCCCACCTGGTACTGGACGGCCAGCTTGACGTGGACGAAGACGTTGTCCTTGGTCTTGGTCTCGATCTCGGCGTTGAGCTGCTCCACCTGAAGGCTCATGCGTCCCGCCACCCGTTCCACAAACGGGCTCTTGCGCTGCAGGCCGGGGCCGGCCACCCGCACGAACTTGCCGAAGCGCTCAACGATGGCGCGCTCCTGCTGCTCGACGGTGAAGAAGAACAAAGGCACGGACACTCCCCCTTCGCGGTTCGCCGCAGATTGGGATGCAGAGTACCGTCAGGACGATGCCTCAGGAGTCGGACCCCGTCGAATTCGTCGGTCGGCAGCCTGATGAGCGGCTGCTCAGCGAGCACCTGGCGCGCCTGCCGGAATCGGTCGGCCGCCCGGAGGCGCCGACCCCGCTGCCGGCGCGCGGTCGGCTGGTCGCCGTGGGCGCGACGCTGACCGGGGTGACGCTGGTGGCCGGCCTGGGGCTGCTCGTGCTGGGGGTGATCCTGGCGGTGTCCGACGGCGTGAGGCTGCCGTCGATCCTGGCCCTCGTGGCCGGAGTCGTGCTGGTGAGCACGCACTGGGGCTGGGTCCACGTTGCCGAAGCCACCGCCGACGGCCTGGAGCAGCGCCACAACGCCGGCACCCTGGAGCGGCAACGACTGTGGCTCCAGGAGATCGAGCCCTACCCCCGTTGGGAGGTGACGACGAGCGCGGGCGAGGACGGCTCGGTGACCATCTCCACCGTCGCCTACCGGCCGGCTGCCGGCGGCGAGCGCACCTTCACGTTCATCCGCGAGATCGCCGGTACCGAGGTCCACTCCGGCGAGGAGCCGGCGGCGGCCGTCGCCGAGCGGGCCGAGCTCCTGCGCCGCCGGGCCGCGGCCGATACGGCGCGCGCCCGGGAGCGCTGGGCCACCGCCGACGACGCCTACCAGCGCACGCTCATGGACGCCGACGACGAGCGCCAGCGCGTCGCCGCGCTGCGGGCGGCGTCGCAGGCGCTCTCGGAGCAGATCAACGCCAACCTGCGCGATCCGCCGCTGACCGAGTGACCGGCGCGCTCCGCCGCTGACCGGGGAGCCGGCGGCCCCGCCGCGCTCAGGTCCGTTCCAGGACGGCGATCCCGTACTCGTCAAGCAGGGTGGCCAGCGCCACCTCGCCGTCGAGCACGCGCTCGTCGCGATGCAGGACGTCGCACCACCGGCCGGACACGCCGCGCAGCCCACCGGACGGGACCGCGGACCGCGTGCCGACGATCACCAGCACCTCGTCGCCCCGCACATACGCGACCGCCTCCGGGCCGACGTCCAGCGGCTCATAGCCTCCGGCGAACGGCTCCGGCCGGCGGATGCGCAGTCCGAGCAACCGGGTCGTCAGCCACAGCTTGCGCGTCTCGGCCTCCGGGCCCGCGCCGCCGGCCAGCCGTCCCAGCATCGTCTCGTTCCACTGCCAGTCGACGGGCCGGCGGTTGTCCGGGTCGACGAGCGCCCGCAGCGGCAGCTCGTCGCCCTGGTAGATGTCCGGCACCCCGGGCGCGGTCAGCTTGAGCGCGATCGTCCCCAGCGCGATCCGCTCACCGGCGAACTCCAGCTCGCGCACAAACGCGTCGAGGTCGGCGCGGAACTCGTCGTGCTCATACAGGCCGCGGCAGAAGCGGGCGACCGCCTCCTCCCACTCGCGGTTCTGATCGACCCAGTTGGTGTTGCGCTTGGCCTCGCGCAGCGCCTTCTCCATGTACTGCTCGAGGCGCTGCACATCGATCGGCCAGGCGCCGGCGAGCGTCTGGAAGATGAAGTAGCGCTCGAGGTCATCCGGCGCGCCCGCCGAGCGCAGGGGCTCGGTGAGCGCCAGCCAGCGCCCCACCGCCTCCGTCCACCGGTCCGGCATCCAGGTCAGGGCGGCGATCCGGGCGCGCACATCGGAGGAGCGCTTGGTGTCGTGGGTCATCGTCGTCAGCATCGCCTCCGGGAACCGCTGCGCCCGCTCGGCGTTGGCGGCGTGGAAGCGGTCGGCATCGATGCCGAAGCGCGCGGGGTCACCGCCGACGTCGCACAGGGCGAGCAGGCGGCCGTAGCGGTAGAACGCGGTGTCCTCGACGCCCTTGGCCACCACCGGTGGCGTCGTCTGCTGAAAGCGGGTGACGAACGCGGGCTTCGCCGGGCGTTCCAGCAGCAGCATCTCGCGCAGCTCCGTCGGCATGTCGGCGGCGCCCACCGCCTCCCGGTCGGCGTCTGAGACCAGCTCCTGCGCCGGCTGCACGTACGTGCGGTAGATGGGAAACGATGCCACCGCCCGCGCCAGGGCGTCGATGCCACCGGGCACGTCCGGCTGGGCGGCGGCCAGGCGCTCGATGTCGGCGGCGAACGGGTCGCGGGCCTGCTCCAACTTGGCCTCGGCGGCGATCTGGGGAAACCCGCGCATCTCGCCGGAGGCCTCCTGCCACAACGCGGTGAATGCGGCCTCGGCGTGCCGATCCACGAACAGCGCGCACACGTCGTTGAGGAACTCGTAGCCGACCGTGCCGGTGACCGGCCAGTCACGCAGGCGCTCGCTCGGCTCCAGGATCTTCTCGATCCAGACCCGGCTCACGCCCCGCTCGCGCAGCGCCCGGAAATAGCCGGCCGGATCGGCGAGGCCGTCCGGGTGATCGATGCGCAGCGCGTCGACGGCGCCGTCGCTGACCAGCGAGAGCACCAGTGCGTGCGTGGCCTCGAATACCTCGGCATCCTCCTGGCGCACGCCGGCCAGGTCATCGATGTCGAAGAACCGGCGATGGCGGGGTGGGTGGGTCGAATAGTCGATGTCGAAGAACTTCTCGCGCAGCTCCGGGTCACTCCAGAAGCGGTTGGCCTCGTCGGTGGCCATGTGGTTGGGGACGAGGTCAAGCACAATCCCCAGCCCGGCGGCGTGGGCGTCGTCGCACAGCGCGCGGAACTCCCGCTCGCCGCCGAGGTCGGCGGAGATCCGGGTTGGATCGATCACGTCGTAACCATGCAGGGAGCCGGCGCGCGCCTGCAGCGACGGGGACAGGTACAGGTGCGAGATCCCCAGGTCGCGCAGGTACGGGATCCGCTCCCGGGCGGCGGCAAAGCCGAAGTCCGGCGTGAGCTGCAGCCGGTAGGTGGCCCGCAGGGGAGGTGTCGGAATCATCGTCTAGACCACCTGCTTGAGGATCGTGATTGAGTGCGCCGTGACGGTGACGAGCTCACCCGCGTCGTACGCGGCGCCGCCGGGCGGCGCCTCCGGGTCGGCGGTGCACAGCTCAAGCTCCCAGCGCTCGGCGGGGATGCGGCGCGGCAGCTTGAACTGGCGGTCCTCGGCGTGCGCGTTGAACAGCAGCAGGAACGAGTCGTCGCTCACCGGCTCGCCGCGCGGCCCCGGCGTGGGGATCGCCTGCCCGTTGAGGAACATCCCCAGCACGGCCTCGCCGTGCTGCCAGTCGCGCCCGGTCATGCGCCGCCCGTCGGTGCGAAACCACCACACGTCCGGAAGCTCGGCCTCGTCGACCTCCTCGCCGCGCAGAAACGTCTCGCGCCGGAACGTGCAGTGCTCGCGGCGCAGCCGGATGAGGCGGCGGACGAAGTCACGCAGCTGGCGCGCGTCGCCGTCGGTGTTCCAGTCATACCAGCTGATCTCCGAGTCCTGGCACCAGGCGTTGTTGTTGCCGTGCTGGGTGCGGTTGAGCTCGTCGCCGCCGAGCAGCATCGGCGTGCCCTGGGAGACGAACAGCGTCGTCAGGAAGTTGCGCTGCTGTCGAGCCCGCAGGGCGAGCACACCGGCGTCATCGGTGGTGCCCTCAACGCCGCAGTTCCAGCTGCGGTTGTCGTCGGTCCCGTCGCGGTTGTCCTCCAGGTTGGCCTCGTTGTGCTTGTGCTCGTAGCTGACGAGGTCGCGCAGCGTGAAGCCGTCGTGGGCGGTGATGAAGTTGATCGAGGCGAACGGGTCGCGACCGTCTGACTCATACAGATCCGCGGACCCCGCCAGGCGCTCGGCGAATTGCCCCACGCTGGCCGATGCCCGCCAGAAGTCGCGCATCGTGTCCCGGTAGACGCCGTTCCACTCCGACCACAGGATGGGGAAGTTTCCGACCTGGTAGCCGCCGGGGCCGACGTCCCACGGCTCGGCGATGAGCTTGACCTGGGAGAGGACGGGGTCCTGGTGGATGGTGTCGAAGAACGCCGACAGGCGGTCGACGTCGTAGAACTCGCGCGCCAGCGCCGACGCCAGGTCAAAGCGAAATCCGTCGACGTGGCAGTCGGTGACGAAGTAGCGCAGCGAGTCCATGATCAGCCGCAGCACCGCCGGGTTGACCGGGTTGAGCGAGTTGCCGGTGCCCGTGAAGTCCATGTAGTGACGCGGGTCCTCAGGCATCAGCCGGTAGTAGGCGGCGTTGTCGGCGCCGCGGAACGAGAGCATCGGCCCCAGGTGATTGCCCTCCGCCGTGTGGTTGTAGACGACGTCCATGATCACCTCTATGCCCGCCTGGTGAAGCGCTTTCACCATCCCCTTGAACTCGCGCACCTGCTCGCCGCGGCGACCGGTGGCGGCGTAGGCGGAGTTGGGGGCGAAGTAGCCGATCGTGCTGTAACCCCAGTAATTGGTCAGCCCGCGCTCATGCAAAAACGACTCGTCGCAGATGTGGTGGATGGGCAGGAGCTCCACCGCGGTGACGCCGAGGTCCTTCAGGTAGGCGAGTGCCGGCTCGGAGGCGAGCCCGGCGTAGGTGCCGCGCAGGTCCTCGCGCACGTCAGGATGGGTCATGGTGAAACCGCGGACGTGGGTCTCGTAGATGATCGTGTCGGCAAACGGCGTGCGCGGGGGGCGGTCACCCTGCCAGTCAAAGGCCTCGTCGATGACCACCGATTTGGGCATCGCCGGCGCGTCGTCCTCATCGTCGGGCTCCAGGTCGGCGTCGGGATCGCCGGGATTGGGCACGTAGGGCAGGACGTTGCGGTCGGCCTCCCAGTCGACGGTGCCCTCGATCGCCTTCGCGTAGGGATCGATCAGCAGCTTGGCGGGGTTGAAGCGATGACCCTCACCTGGCATGTAGGCGCCGTGGACGCGGTAGCCATAGCGCTGCCCCGGCCCCACGCCGGGCAGGTAGCAGTGCCAGTTGTGGGCGCGCCGGCCGCGGACATCGACGCGCGTCTCCTCACCGTGCTCGTCAAACAGACACAGCTGGACCGCGTCGGCGTGCTCGGAGAACAGCGAGAAGTTGGTGCCCGTGCCGTCCCAGGTCGCGCCCAGCGGGAATGGCCGCCCCGGCCAGATCTCGGTCATCGGACGAGCGCTCCGGACATGGCGGGGAGTTCTATCGCCCCGGGCGTCACCGTGGCCTCGCCGCCGGCCGTCAGCTCCAGCACGCGGCCGTGGCAGGGGATGGTCGCCGGGCCGGAGCCGAAGTTGCAGACGAGCTCGTAGTCGCCGCGGCGCACGATCAGCCACCGGGCGAGCTCGTCATGCTCGACCTCCTGGGCCGGGCCGGCGGGCAGCCGCCGTCGCCAGTCGATCAGATCCCGGTACAGGCGGGCCAGCCCGGCGTCGCGCCGGCGGGTGAGCCTGGAGCGGACAAACGTCTCCGGATCCTCGGGGTCCGGCAGGTCCCGGTCAAACCCGGCGAAGGACGCAAACTCCCGGCGGCGCCCCTCGCGGGTGGCGTCGGCGATGTCCGGGTCGATGTGGGCCGAGAAGAACTGAAACGGTGCCAGCTCGCCGTATTCCTCGCCCATGAACACCAGCGGGATGAACGGGGACAGCAGCGTGCAGAACGCGGCCAGCGGACGGGCGGCGGCCGGCATCCGGTCGCCGTAGGCGCGATTGCCGACCTGGTCGTGGTTCTGGCAGTAGACGACGAACCGCTCCGGGGCGACATCGTCGGCCGGCGCGCCGAAGCGCCGGCGGCGGAACACCGAGTAGCCGCCGTCCAGGACGTGCGGGCGGTGAAACGCCTTGGCCAGCTGGCCCACCCGGCCGAAGTCGGCGTAGTAGCCGTCGCGATCCTCGGTGAGCACCGTGCGCAGCGCGTGATGAAAATCGTCGGCCCACGCCGCATCACAGGCCCACCCGCCGCGCTGCGTCCCCCGCATGACGACCGGGTCGTTCATTCCGGACTCGGCGATCACATACGCCCGGGGGTTGACCGCGTGCACGCGCCGGGCGATGGCGGCGACGATGTGCTCCGGACTGGAATCATGGATGGCGTGGATGGCGTCCAGGCGCAGCCCGTCGATGCCGAAGTCGCGCACCCAGCCCTCCGCGCTCTGGCACACCCATTCGCGGACCGGGTCGCAGTCGGCGTCGTCGTAGTTCATCGCCCGTCCCCACGGCGTCTCGTACGCCGCCGTGAAATACGGGCCAAACGCCTCCATCGCCGCCGCCCCGGACGCGCCGAGGTGGTTGTAGACGACGTCGAGGATGACGGCCAGCCCCCGCTCATGGGCGCCGGCCACGAGCCGGCGCAGCCCCTCCGGGCCGCCGTAGGAGGACTGCGCGGCCGAGATGTACACGCCGTCATAGCCCCAGCCGCGCGCTCCCGGGAACTCGGCGATCGGCATGAGCTCGATGGCGGTGACGCCGAGCTTCACCAGATCGTCCAGGTGCGCGACCGCGCCGTCAAACGTCCCCGCCTCGCTGAACGTGCCGACGTGCAGCTCGTAGATGATGAGGTCGCCCGGCGCCGGGGGCGCGAACGGTTCCGGCGGCGCGGCGAGCGGCAGGATGCGCGAGCGGCCGCGCAGGCCGTGGGGCTGCCAGCGTGAGGCGGGGTCCGGAAGCTCGGCGCCGCCCGGCGTCAGCACGTAGGCGTAGTCGCTGGGCTGAGCGGGCTCCGAGACGGGGGCGGTTGTCGCAAACACGCCGTGGCCGACCTCGGTCAGCGGCTCACGGCGACCGTCGACGACGAGCACCGGTCGCTGCGCCCGCGGCGCCCAGACGCGGAACTCGGCGCGCTCGTCATCGAGCCGGCGGGCTCCGAGAGGACGCTCCCACGGGTACGCGTCCTCCGGCTCGCCGCGGCTAGCGGCGGCCACTACTCATCCGGCACGAGCCAGACGGCAGCCAGGGGCGGCAGCGTGATCTGCGCCGAGAAGGCCTGGTTGTGCCACGGGATCGGCTCCGGCTGCACGCCGCCGAGATTGCCGACGTCGGAGCCGCCGTAGAACGATGAGTCGGTGTTCAGCGCCTCGCGCCAGCGCCCGGAGCGCGGCAGCCCCAGCCGGTAGTCGGCGCGCACGACCGGCGACAGATTGGCGACGAACACCAGCACCCGGCTTGAGTCCCGGGACCGGCGGGCGAACGCGATCACGTTGGCGTCCGCGTCGTTGGGCTCAAGCCACCAGAACCCGTCGGGATCGGAGTCCATCTCATACAGCGCCGGCTCGGAGCGGTACAGCTGGTTGAGGTCACGGATCAGCGACTGGATGCCGGCGTGCTCCGGTTGCTCCAGCAGGTGCCAGTCCAGCGAGCGGTCATAGCTCCACTCTGAGTACTGGGCAAATTCGCATCCCATGAACAGCAGCTTCTTGCCGGGGTGGGCCCACATGTACGCGTACAGGGCGCGCAGGTTGGCCAGCTTCTGCCAGTGGTCTGAGCCGCCCATCTTGCTGTACAGCGAGCCCTTCCCGTGCACCACCTCGTCGTGGGAGAGGGGGAGGATGTAGTTCTCGCTGAACGCGTACAGCAGGCTGAACGTCAGCTCGTGATGGTGGTAACGACGGTAGATGGGATCCTGCTGGAAGTAGCCGAGGGTGTCGTGCATCCAGCCCATGTTCCACTTGAAGCCGAAGCCCAGTCCGCCGAGATACGTCGGCCGCGACACGCCCGGCCAGGCCGTCGACTCCTCGGCGGCGGAGATGATGCCCGGCTCATGGCTGTAGATGACCTCGTTGAGCTCCTTGAGGAACGCCACCGCGTCGAGATCCTCGCGGCCGCCGAACTGGTTGGGGATCCACTCGCCCTCGCGGCGCGAGTAGTCGAGGTAGAGCATCGAGGCGACCGCGTCGACGCGGATCCCGTCGACGTGGAACTCCCGCAGCCAGTACAGGGCGTTGGAGATGAGGAAGTTGCGCACCTCGTAGCGGCCGAGGTTGAACACCAGCGTGCCCCAGTCCGGGTGAAAGCCGCGGCGCGGGTCGGCGTGCTCGTAGAGCGCGGTGCCGTCGAACCGGGCGAGGGCGAAGTCATCGCGCGGGAAGTGGGCGGGGACCCAGTCAAGGATGACGCCCAGACCTCGTGAGTGCAGACGGTCGACGAACGCCCGCAGCTCATCCGGGCTGCCGAAGAGGGGGGTGGGCGCGTAGTAGCCCGTGACCTGGTAGCCCCATGAGCCGGCAAACGGGTGGGCCATGATGGGCAGCAGCTCGATGTGGGTGAACCCCATGTCGGTGGCGTAGCTGGAGAGTTCGTCGGCGAGCTCCACGTACGTGAGCGGCCGGTTGTCCTCCAGCGAGTTCAACCGCCAGGATCCGATGTGAACCTCATAGATCGACATCGGTTCGCCCAGCGGCTGGCGCTCGCGGCGCGCCGTCAGGAATTCGGCGTCGGCGTCGGACCACGTGTACTGCGATTGGGTCACGACCGATGCCGTCTTCGGCGGGACCTCCGTCTCCTCGGCGTAGGGATCGGCCTTGAGCAGGATCTCCCCGTCGGTGGTGAGGATCTCGTACTTGTAACGCTGCGGGGGTGCGACGTCCGGGATGAACAGCTCCCAGATCCCGCTGGAGCCCATCGTGCGCATCGCGTGCAGGCGCCCGTCCCAGGAGTTGAAGTCGCCGACGACGCTGACGGCGCGGGCCGCCGGCGCCCAGACGGCGAACGCCGTGCCGGTCACGCCGGCGTGCTCCATGACGTGCGAGCCCATGCGCTTGTAGAGCTCCTCGTGTCGGCCCTCGCCGATGAGGTGCAGATCAAGCTCGCCGAGCGTCGGCAGGAACGCGTACGGGTCGTCGAGCGTGAACTTGCCGCCGGGGCCGTAGTCGATCTTGAGCTTGTAGCGCAGCGGCAGCTTGGCCCCCGGGATCTCGCCCTCGAAGATCCCGGCCGGGTGGATGCACTCCAGCTCCACCGTCTTGCCCTTCGACGGCTTGACGGACACCGACTGCGCCGAGGGACGGTAGGCGCGCACCACGATGGCCCCCTCCACCTCATGGGCGCCGAGGACGGCATGGGGCTCCGGGTGCTCGCGGCGAGCGATGGCGTCCAGCTCAGACTTGGCAACTGTCGTCATTGCGCCTCCAGCAGTCGGGTGATTCCGGCCACCGGGATCGGCAGCCAATCCGGGCGGTTGTCAAGTTCGTACTGAAGCTCGTAGATCGCCTTCTCCAGCTCAAAGATCGACAGCAGGTTCCAGATCGCCGCGTCGCCGCTGGGCAGCAGCGACGGCTCGATCGTCGAGAAGTACTGCTCCAGGAACGCGGTCCGGGCGCGGTCCTCAAAGCCCTCCGGGGCGGCGGTGCCGCGCATGATCTCGGTGGCGGAGGTGACGTAGGCGAACGAGCGCAGCATGCCGGCCACGTCGCGCAGCGGCGAGCGCTTCTGGCGGCGTTCGAACAGCGGCCGCGCCGGCTCCCCCTCAAAGTCGATGATCAACCAACCCCCCGGCATGTGGAGGGTCTGGCCGAGGTGGTAGTCGCCGTGGGTGCGGATCGAGCGCCCGCCCACGCCCGTCTGGGCGCGGATGGCGATCTGCTCGCGGACGTCCTGGCCGCGGCCGGCGATGGCGGCCACCCGCTCGTCGTCAGGCAGCCGGGTGAAGATCCGCTCGATGTCCTCGTCGATCGTCGCCGTCAGCAGCGACAGCGACTCGGCACTCGGCTCCTCCGGGGCGAAGGCCGGATCGGTGGAGTCCGAGGCCAGGCAGTTGTGCAGCTGCGCGGTGACCGCGCCCAGGCCGCCGAGTTCGGCCAGGAAGCCCTCCGGATCGGCGCCGATCTGATTGAGCGCCAGCTCCCAGCCGCCGACCGCGTCGGCGAAGAAGCGCTGCGCGATCCCCAGCGTCGTCGAGAACGACTTGCCGTCATAGTCGTACCAGCCCTGGAGCGGCGCGATGTTGGCGAACTCGCGCCGGGTGAGGAACTGCAGCAGTTCCAGCTCCGGGTTGATGCCGGGCTCCAGGCGCCGGAAGACCTTGAGCACGGTCTCGTCGCCGAACACGATCGACGAGTTGGACTGCTCCACACCCATCGGCCGCACCGGCGCGTCCAGGGGCAGGGGCCCGCTCAGCTCGGCGCGGCGGAACGTGAAGCACCCGCACTCGGTGTCGAGCGTCAGCTCGGAGTCGATCTGGCGCAGGAGGTCGCGGATGAGCTCCGGATCGGCGACGGCGTCGACGGCCACCCAATCCTCGCTGGTCGCCACCGCCGCGCGCTCCCCGACCTGCGCCGGGGCGAGCAGCCGGAGCGGCAGCTGGTAGAGCTCATGGCTGCCGGAGGCAAAGCGCGCCTGCACCAGCGCCACCAGCAGCGGCGGGCTGTCGGCGAGCGCCACGCACTCGTCGATCTCCAGGCCGGTGACGTGCCGCGACTTCGACGCGTACCAGCGCTGCTGCTCCAGCCACTGGGCCACGCTGTCGAGATCCAGTTGCTCCACCTGTGGCGGCATCGTGCTCGGCACGGGCTCCTTCATCCGATCGCCTCCTCGCCCTCCTGCACCAACTGAAACCAGTAGAAGCCGCGCGGGGCAAGCGTCAGCAGGTACGACCACTCGCCGATCCGCGGGAAGCGGCTGCGTCCGAACAGCTCGACCGGATAGCGACCCACCTGGGCTGAGAGGTCGAGTTCGACCGCCTGCGCCGACCGGGCCAGGTTGTGCACGCAGAGCACCAGATCGTCCTCCCAGCGGCGCAGCACGGCGAAGATGCGCGGGTTCGATGTGGGGATCGGCTCGTAGGTGCCAAAGCCGAACACGGGATGCTCCTTGCGCAGAGCGATGAAGCGATGCATCCAGCGCAGCAACGACGTCGGCGTGCGCAACTGGGCCTCGACATTGACCGCCTGAAACCCGTACACCGGGTCCATGAGCGGCGGCGCGTACAGCTGCGCGAAGTCCGCGCGGGAGAAGCCGCCGTTGCGATCCCCCGTCCATTGCATCGGCGTCCGGACTCCGTCACGGTCGCCGAGGAAGATGTTGTCCCCCATCGCGATCTCGTCACCGTAGTAGAGAACCGGCGAGCCCGGCAGCGAGAACAGGATCGCGGTCATGAGATGGATCTCGTCGCGGCCGTTGTCAAGCAGCGGCGCGAGGCGCCGGCGGATCCCGAGGTTGAGCTTCATCCGCGGGTCCTTGGCGTACTCGGCGTACATGTAGTCGCGCTCGTCGTCGGTGACCATCTCCAGCGTCAGCTCGTCGTGGTTGCGCAGGAACAGTCCCCACTGGCAGCTCTCCGGAATCGCGGGAGTGCGCTCGAGAATCTCGTAGATGGGGTTGGCCTCCTCGCGGCGGACGGCCATGAACATGCGCGGCATGACCGGGAAGTGGAAGCACATCTGGCATTCATCGCCGTCGCCGAAGTACTCAACGACGTCGCCCGGCCACTGGTTGGCCTCGGCCAGCAGAACGCGGTCCGGGTAGTTGCGGTCGATCTCGCGGCGCACGCGCTTGAGGTAGGCGTGGGTTTCGGAGAGGTTTTCGCAGCTCGTGCCCTCGCGCTCGTACAGGTAGGGGACGGCGTCGAGACGGAAGCCGTCCAGGCCCTTGTCCAGCCAGAAGCGCAGCACGTCGAGCATGGCGTTCTGGACCTGCGGATTGTCGTAGTTGAGATCCGGCTGGTGGGAGAAGAAGCGGTGCCAGTAGTAGGCCCCGGCGACCGGGTCATACGTCCAGTTGGAGACCTCGGTGTCGGTGAAGATGATCCGGGCATCGCGGTAGCGGTCGTCGGTGTCCGACCACACATACCAATCGCGTTTGGGGGAGTCAGGGCTGGAGCGCGACTCCTGAAACCACGGGTGGTCCGAGGAGGTGTGGTTCATCACCAGGTCGGCGATCACGCGGATGCGGCGGGCGTGCGCGGCGTCGATGAGATCCTGCACGTCGTCGACGGTCCCGTAATCCGGGTGGACCCGGGTGAAGTCCGAGATGTCATAGCCGCCGTCGCGCAGCGGCGACTCGTAGAAGGGCAGCAGCCAGATGCAGTCGATGCCCAGCCACTGCAGGTAGTCAAGCTTCTCGATCAGGCCGCGGAAGTCGCCGGAGCCGTCGCCGTTGGCGTCAAAGAAGCCGCGGATGTGGATCTCGTAGAAGACGGCGCGCTTGAACCACAGCGGCTCGGCCTCAAACCACTGACGTGTCTGCACCGGCGCAGCGGGCTCGGCGGCGGGCTGGGCACGGTACTCGCGCGCCAGTAGATGCGTGAGGGTGGGAGGTCCGACGCTCATGGCTCGACGCGAATGATGTGCGCCATCCGCCAGCCCGGCGCCAGGTCGACGAAGTTGTGGCCGATCCGCCACTGGAAGCGCTCATCGGAGAGGAGGTCATGCGCCGTGAACGCGGGGGGCACGCCGAGGCTGGCCGGGACGGTCAGCGATCCCTTCTGATCGTTGTGGGGATCGAGGTTCACCACGCAGATGATCGTCTCTGAGTGGCTGTGCTTGGCGTACGCGAGCAGCGAGTCGTTGCCGCAGTCCAGGAAGGTGACGTTGGAGAGCTCCTGCAGCGCCGGGGAGGCGCGGCGGATCTCGTTGACGCGCTGGATGAGCGGCAGCAGCGGTCCGTCCAGCGCCCGCTCCTTGATCTCGTACTTCTCGGAATGCAGGTACTCCTCTGAGCCCGCCCGCACCGGCACGTTCTCAAAGTGCTCAAAGCCGGAGTAGATCCCGTAGCTGGGGCTGAGCGTCGCCGCCAGCACAAGGCGGGCGTCGAACGCCGCCGAGCCCCCGTGCTGGAGGTACTCATGCAGGATGTCCGGCGTGTTGGCGAAGAAGTTGGGACGGAAGTACTCCTGCTCGCCGGAGTAGGCCAGCTCCGAGACGTACTCCTGAAGCTCCCAGCGGGCGTTCTTCCAGGTGAAGTACGTGTAGGACTGGCTGAAGCCGAGCTTGCCGAGGTGGCGCATGACCGAGCGCTTGGTGAACGCCTCGGCGAGGAAGATGACGTCCTGATCACGGGCGTGGACCTCGTCGATGAGCCACGCCCAGAACGCGAACGGCTTGGTGTGCGGGTTGTCGACGCGGAAGACCTTGACGCCGCAGTCGACCCACTTGAGCATCGCGTCCAGCAGCGCCTGCCACAGCGACTGCCAGTCCGGCGAGTCCCAGTTGACGTTGTAGATGTCCTGATAGCGCTTGGGCGGGTTCTCGGCGTATTTGAGCGTGCCGTCCGGGCGGTGGTGAAACCACTCCGGATGCTCGGTCAGCCACGGGTGGTCCGCCGAGCACTGGATGGCGAAGTCCAGCGCGATGTCCATGTCACGCGCCGCCGCCGCGGCGGTCAGCTCCCGCAGGTCATCCTCGGTGCCGAGGTCCGGGTGAATGGCGTCGTGGCCGCCGGTGTGGTCGCCGATGGCCCACGGCGAGCCGGGATCGCCGGGCTCGGCGGTCAGTGCGTTGTTGCGCCCCTTGCGGTTGGTGAGGCCGATGGGATGGATGGGCGGCAGGTAGATGACGTCGAAGCCAAGCTCGGCCAGGCGGGGCAGCTGCGCCTGAACGCCCTTCAGCCCGCCCCACGAGCGCGGGAACATCTCATACCAGGCGCCGAACCGCGCCCGCACGCGCTCCACCTCGATCGTCAGCGGGTGGTCGAGGCAGACGGCGTCGTGGCGCTCCTGGACCTGCTCGACGGCGTCGGCCAGCTCCTCGCTGAGCGCCGCCTCGTGCTTGGCGCTCTCCGGCACCTCCGAGTCCTCGAGCTGCGCGCACGCGTGCTCGATCAGCTGGCGCATCTCGTCAGACGGGGCGCGCTCGGCCGCGGCCCGCAGGTGACGCAGCCCCTCCGACAGCTCGCCGGTGAGGTCGTGCTGGCCGGCGGTGACCTTGCGCTGCAGCTCGTCGCGCCACGTGCCGAACACGTCGGTCCACGCCTCGATCGTGTACTGCCAGCGACCGGGGCGGTCGACGGCGAACTCCGTCGCCCAGCGCACACCCCCCAGATGGGCGTCGATGCGGCGCAGGGCGACCTCCTGCCAGTGCTCCT
>DASSZQ010000100.1:0-30090 GCA_035702755.1 Solirubrobacteraceae bacterium
CTGCGGACGATCGGGCGGCGGACAGGCCGAGTGCACCCGGTCGTGGTCGGTTACTTTGAAGATGGCCCGAACCTCGTCACCATGGCCATGAACGGCTGGGGCAGCACCGAGCCGGCGTGGTGGCTGAACGTCCAAGCACACCCCGACGTGACCGTTGATCTCGTCGATGGTCCCCGCCAGGTCACTGGCCGAGTGGCACACGGTGACGAGCGTGCTCGTCTGTGGGCTCGATGGCAACAGATCGACAAGAACCTCGATGCCTATGCAGCGCGCCGACGTATGGAAACCGCCGTCGTTGTTTTCGAGCCGCGCGGCATCCGGTGAGGAACGGCAGTGCGACCCGGCCTCAAACGGACGTGAAGGCCGTCGTCTACGACCGCTACGGCCCGCCATCGGCGCTGCGGGTTGACGACATCGCCGCGCCAACTCCCGCCTCCGGGCAGGTGCTCGTCAGGGTCGCGGCAACCTCGGTCAACCTCAGCGACTGGGAGACACTGCGCGGCTCGCCGATGTATGCCCGGCTGGGCGGGTTGCGTTCGCCCGCATGCCGCACGCTGGGCTCCGACATCGCCGGGTGGGTGGAGGCGGTCGGCCAGGGCGTGACTCGGTTCCGACCCGGTGACCAGGTCTACGGTGACAACCTGGGGCTGAAGGGCGGCTTCGCCGAGTACGCCGTTGCCGCCGAATCAGCCCTCGCCCACAAGCCAGCAGAGCTGACCTTCGCGCGGGCATCAACGATCCCTCAAGCGGGAGCCATCGCGCTGCAAGGAACCGCAGGCGCCGCGGCTGGACGCCGGCTGCTGATCAACGGGGCTGGGGGCGGCTCAGGCTCGTTCGCGGTCCAGTTGGCCAAACGGCTGGGGGCGCATGTGACCGGCGTCGACAACGCCGCCAAATTGGAGTTCATGCGGACGCTTGGAGCGGATGACGTCATCGACTATCGCGAACAGGACTTCACCCAGCCCGAGCTCCCCTACGACTTGATTCTCGATCTGGTCGCACACCGGTCGGTGTTCGCCTACCGCCGTGCGCTCGCACCCGGCGGCCGTTATCGCTGCGTCGGAGGGCCCGTACGAACGCTGTTACGGGTGATCACGGTCGGCTGGATCGTCGGTCGACTGACCAACCGCCGGATGGGCGTACTCGCTGTGCGGTCAGGCCCCGCTCATTTCGGGGCCCTCGCCGACCTCTGCATCGCCGGGAACGTCGCCATCCATATCGACCGCACCTTCGGACTCGACGAGGTACCCGACGCGCTCGCCTACGTCGGCGAGGGGCATGCCCTCGGCAAGGTCGTCGTCATGATCGACAAGGCGGCCGCGAGCGAGCAAGGCACGACCTAACGATCTCCCGCTAGGCACCGGCGCTGATCCGCGCGTGACTATCGCTGCATCCGCCGACCAACTCGAAAGTCAGCGATCACATACCCGCGCGGGAACGGAGGCAGGGCCGTGACTGGCGGAGGCGAGAGACCCGCAAATCGCCAATCTCGAGACGCGCCGCGTCGCGGGCCGTCCGGCCACCGTTGCAGGTCGGCTCGGAGTTGCGCTTTGGCATGAACTCGGGAGCGACGGAGCCGCCAGCGATAGGCCGCTGGGGTGCTTGCCGATCACGAGATTCGTGCGGACCAGCAAGCGCCCGGCGCTGTCGCTCCAGCAACCGAGAAGCACCAGCGAGAGCGTCGGGTGTGCTCTGGTTGGACTAGGACCGGCGCCGACGGCGAGCTGCTGCTCTCCAAAGGCAGCGGTATGGTCGCGCTACGTGGCGAGACGCTCGCAGTTGGGGAATCTCACGAGCGTGGCACCGCCGCTGTTCGGGCCCGGGTCCGGGCGCCGGCCGGCCGCTCAGAGGCCGGCGCCCGAAGCCAGCGCCACAGCGGCGGCAACCAACTCCGCATTGTTGGCGGCCGCCCGGCCGTCAGGCAACACCAGGACGTCTTCCAGGCCCACGCGCGTGTCGATGCCCGCGGCCGCGGCCAGCACCTCCCAGGTCCCTTCGCCGTAGCCGTGCCAGAGCTGGGGCACACCGGCGGGGAGCAGCTCCGCGATCGCGCGGGCATCCTCGGGGCCGCCGTTCACCTCGACCAAAGCCCGCTCGACCTGGTGAGCGAACGGGCTGTGCGCGAACTCCTCCGCGTCAGCCGGGGTGGCCAGGCCGGCCTCGATCCCGATACCCGCGTGGGCGGCTGCTCGCATGATGCCCTGCCACCCAAGCTCCGATACGTTCACCGAGATGAAATCGGGTGGTTGGCGCCATGCCCGCACCGCCGCCGCGCGGGCGAACGGGTCGCGATCGATCGCCTCCGCGGTCGAGAGCCCGACCGCCAGCCTCGGAGCGGCCCCGCGGATCGCGGCCACTGCAGCGTCGCACGCCCGCGCGCCCAGCGTCTGCTCACCGGCGCCGTCGCGCGGGTGAACGTGCACCGCAAAGGCGCCGGCCCGCCAGACGGCCACCGCGTCGGCGGCGAGCTCGGCCGGCATCAAAGGGACCGCTGGATGCTCGGCCCGCGTACGGCTGCCATTCAGGCACGCCTTCACCGCCACGGGCGGACACTAACTGTTCGCGCCACGGCCCAGTAGCTTGCCAGCACGGTGAATCGCTCGAGCCCGTCGCACCTGACCGGACGGGCGCGATCCCGGGAGCCTCGTCTGGATCCCCGTCGAAATTCGAGCTCGCATTCGCCCATCCGGAGTAGGCCCACCCGGTGCTGGCCCACACGCAGGGCTCGCGAGCTCGAGCCGCTCCGTCGACCCCTCGGAACACCACGGCGAACGACAGCGTCAGTCGCTCGGAGCCGCCGCACACCGGCCGTCGATGGGGAAGGCGAGCATCCGCTGGGCTGCCCACACCGATAACGGCACGACCGCTTGGTCGCCAAGGGGATTCGTCCGGTAGGTCGGCTCGCTCACGATCCAGTTCGTGGCAAAGCGCTGGCGGGCTGCCGGCGGCACTCGTCATCCAGATGTCGCCAATCCAGGACTCTCGGCCTCGGTGCCTCGCCCCGCTTGGCGGTCGCGCCTTGCTTTACCGGTGGCCGTGTCGTGGCGCAGATCGACTTCATTTGGGTCTGGGGCTGCGGCCGAGCGACCGTCCTCACCAGGGATGGCCGCATGGTGGATAGCGCAAGAGCGTGGCTCCGCTGAAGCCCTGTCCGATTTGTTTCGGGTCCCACCATCCATGCGGATGGCGCTAGGATGGCCTGCGGATGGTAAGGCGCGGCGACGATGGTTGATGCTGAGCGGAGCGAAAAGATCACGGTCAACGTCGGGCTCGTCGACTTGGGCCAGATCGACCTGCTGGTCAGCGAGGGCTTTTTCGCGAATCGCACCGATTTCATTCGTACGGCCATTCGGCGGCAGCTCGAAAGCCGGTCAGACGCGGTAGAGCGAACGGTGGCCCGACGCGAGCTCGTTCTCGGCATAGAGCACTACAGCCGCGAGGCCCTCGAGCAGCTCCGGGACAATGGTCGGATGGTGGAGCTCCGCGTTCTCGGGCTGGCCACCATTGCCGACGATGTTTCCCCCGACCTCGCCGTCGCGACGATCGCGAGGGTCGAGGTCCTCGGTGCCTTCCGCGCACCCCGGGCGGTGAAGGCGGCGCTCGCCTCGCGCACCACATGAGCCGCGACCGTGCCGCACGGCGGCGACTCGCGGGCCTTCTACAGCAGCTACGACCGACCCCGACCTCTGTGCGCTGTCCGATGACGCGCGTGAAAGGAATAGCGATGAGCCCAGATCCGAAGACCGCGATGGCCGACGCGTTGTGCCTCACACGCGCGGGGCGATTGACCGAGGCGACCGCGTTACTGCAGCGTGGTCTAGCGAGGGCCGCGACCCCCGACCATGAATCGGCTTCCACGCGGCCGTGCGCTGATCTCGGCGGTCCTCGGCTGCCGGTGTCTACGCGTCGGCCACCGAACTGGCCAGAACCGCCGCCCGCTTATGCCGCGTCTCCCCGTCCAATCGAGGACGTCGAGGCCGCGCTGCCGCGTGCGGCAGACATCGGCCGCCCCTTCAGACGATCCGCGCATCCGACGATTGGTAACGCAGCAGCACGGGCGGCTGCGGCGCCGGGTGGTGAGATCCGTCACCTAATCCACACCGAGACTGCCGGGACTCGCAGCTACGACCTCTACATCCCGACGACCTACGCCGGTGAACCGATCCCACTCGTGCTCATGCTCCACGGCGGCAGCCAGAATGGACGGGACTTTGCGGCCGGGACGCGGATGAACGAGTTCGCCGAGCGGCACACCTTCATCGTCGCCTATCCAGAGCAGTCGACGTCAGCCAACAGCGGCCGATATTGGAACTGGTTCTCCGCCGCTCACCAGCAGGCCCATACCGGCGAACCGGCGATCATCGCCGGCATCACCCGCCAGGTCATGCGCGATCTCTCCGTCGATCCAACCCGCGTCTATATCGCCGGGCTTTCCGCCGGCGGCGCCATGGCCGCCGTCATGGCCGCGACCCACTCAGACCTCTACGCGGCCGTCGGCGTTCATTCCGGGATCGCCTACCGCGCCGCGCACGACGTCGGCTCCGCCTTCGCGGCGATGCGAACCGGAGGTACGCCCGGCGCGAGCAGTGCGGTTCCGCTTATGGTCATCCACGGCGACCGTGACCGGATCGTGACTCCGGTCAACGCAGACAAGGTCATCGCCTCGCGGCTCGCGGCCGGCGACATCACATCCCGCGATGCCTCGATAACGGCGCGCAGCGACAGCGGACGCGCTTACACCCGCACTGTGCATCGCAACCTCCACGGCATCGCCGTCGCGGAATCGTTGATTGTCCATGGCGGCGGTCACGCCTGGTACGGCGGCAATCCCGCCGGCTCATACACCGATGCAGACGGCCCCGACTCCTCCGCCGAGATGATCCGGTTTTTTCAGCACCGATCCTGTCCAGCCTGAGCGCTCAAACCCGCTTTGATCGCGACACACGCCCCCTAAACACGACGAACTCTCACCTGCAACGCGCGGACACCAGAGGGACCTCCGGTCGTCCGCCCGGGCCTTGAGCGGGTCCGTCGAGCGGCTCGAATCGCACCATCAACCGATCCCGTCAGGCGGGATTCATGGAATCAGTGCTGCTGGACGCCGCTGGTCACGGCCGCTCGCCGGCGACGATGCCCGCTACCACCGAGGCCGTCCGCCCCGCAACAAGGACGAGCTCTACCGGCAGACCCACCGACGGTCGAGAGATCGTCTCGGTCATGTGCACAATCGGCGACCGAGCCGAGGGGCACCGTTTGCGCGCCCTGATCGTTCTGCTCTGGCGTGCCGTCCTAGTACAGGCGTCACGGCCGGGCCGATGGCGCGCGCATGCGCGCCGGCTGGCCCCGCATGCGCCCTCGCCTGACGCGTTGCCGGCCGAACCCTCCTGTCCGGATCGCGGCAGCTCTCGCCTGGATATGAGGGCTCACCCGCGCCGACCCCCGCAGCACAACCAGTAAGCCCGAAGCGCAAGCGGGCGGGCTCACAGACGCGTGGCGCTTGGGGCGATCACCCACAGCAGCCATCGCCCGCTGATCGGCGTGGTTGAAATGAGGACGACGTAGGCCTCGACTGGTGTGCCCTCACCGTGGACGAAGTCAAACGAGCCGAAGACCAGGGAGGCCAGATAGAAGATCGCGTAAACGACGAGGTAGGAGACAATGTTGGCGGCGATCCACCACTTCCAGCGACCGGTGTAAGGCTTCAGCGCCCGCGCTTGAGCGAAGCCGATCAGTGGCCCAAGCGCCAGCGCTTGGCTGACCGCCAGCCAGTAGGCGACGCGCATGTCGTGCCCTGAGGTGTCGGCGGAGATACCCGCTGGCACGACCACCACGATCCAGGCGATCAACGCCGGGACGATGCAGGCGCCGACCCATCGCCGGCGGGCAATCGGCAATCGCCGGCGCAGGACCCGCCACTGCAGCCTGCCAAGGACTGCGCCGTAGAGCGCCGCGCCGACGGCCGCGATCAGCAACGTCCCAATCGTCCGGTGGTTGACCGCAAGGCGAGTCAAGTCCCATCCCAAGCTCGCGAGCATCCAGATGATCGCGAGGATCACCGTGTAGGCGAGCGCGGTGGAAAGCGCCCACCACCGCCACAGACGTGCATCCCAGCCGCTGGCCGGGTCAGTCGCCCAGCCCGCCAGCTTCGCCCAGTGGCTGCGGCCGTCCGCGCTGACTCGCGCGCCCGCGGGCCGTCCCTCTCCTTTGTGCCTGTGCGTTCGCGCGATCGGCCGCTGGGCCCTTGGTCTGGACATGTCCGCCTGTTGGGGCCGGTGAGGCCTCCAAATCCCGTGGATCGCACCGTCAAACGTCCGGCATCTGCAGCCGCGGCGCATCACCCTGAAGGGGTGACCGCAGCCGATTCGGCAGCGACATGCTCGCCGTGAGACTTGCGCGCTTCTTCCGCGCGGGCTGAGAGCTCCCCGGAGACCGGGTGGGTTAGGCAGCGGCTTCCTGGGCCAGGTCGCCGAGCAGCGCAGCCATCGCCTCCAGCGTCTGCGCGTGCTGGCCGACGTCGTAGACACCGGTGAGCTCTCGAGGATCGCTGTAGCCGATCATGGTGACGTCCTCGGTGTTCCAGAGCACGATGCGCAGCGGGAGTTCAATCCCGATCCGCGGGTCAGTCTGCATCAAGGGCGTGCCGGCGCGCGGGCTACCGAACACCACCACCGTCTCCGGAGCGAGATCCATGCCCACCCCGCGGGCGCCGGCGGCGTGGTCGAACTGCGCGAACACGGTCAGGCTACGGCGAGCGATCCCGTCGAGGAGTTGCCTCAACGTCTCGTCGTACGTCCTCGAGCTGGCATGCGTCACCACACCAGGATTGTCGCGCTTTCTGGCGGTTGATCGATTGAGTCTGGCCCACGCCTCTGGCATAGTTCGCTCGGTTGTCGATGGTTAGGAGCCGGGGCTGGCCAGGACACGGGTGTGGTTGATTGGTGCTGGGCGCTTGGCGCTCGCGTCGTTTCTGCTTGCGATTGCGGCGGCTCTCGCGATTTCGCGTCCGGCACTGGCGGCGCCAGGCGATCCGAGCTTGAACGGGTGCGTGGGCGATCTGTCTGGGTGCACGGCAGTGACGCCGACTGGCGTGGTTGGGGGCTTTGGCCCGCTGGCGATCGAGGGGACCAATCTCTATTCGATCGGCTACTACACCGCGCTCAGCCACTACACCCTGAACGCCTCGGGTACGCCGACGTTCGTCGGCTGCAACGGCGCTCAAAGCGGGTGCGTCGCGACAAACCCTGCTGGCGCCCTCACCAGTCTCACGGCCGTCGCCGTGAGCGGGGACAATCTCTACACCTCATCTCAGAACGGGGCCGCGCTCAGCCACTTCAAGCTCGACTCCGCCGGCAACCCGACGTTTGTCGGCTGCCTTGGCTCCCTGACCGGCTGCACCCCGACCAATCCGGCCACGGCGCTGGACGATGCTCGCGCAATGCTCATCGTCGGACAGCACCTTTACGTAGCCGGCCAGTTTGGCCTCAGTGACGTGACGCTCGATGCCTCCGGCAATCCGACGTTGGCGAGCTGTATCGGGGCGATAAGCGGCTGCACTGCGCCGACCCCATCAGGGGCTGTCGACAGTGGCGAGGGGATCGCGATCAGCGGGCAGAACATGTACGTCGCGTCGTCTGGCAACGGGGACGTCAGCCACCTCACGCTAAATGCCTCCGGCTCGCCGGCGTTTGAGAGCTGCATCGGTCAGTTGAGCGGCTGCACCGCGACCAATCCAGCGACCGCCCTCTACGGGGTCAACGGCATTGCTCTTGCCGGCGCCAACCTCTACGCAACATCAGAGTTCGGCGCCGGGCTGACTCGTCTCACGATCGACAGCTCGGGACGACTGACGTTCGCCGGCTGCTTGGGATCGTTGAGCGGCTGCACCGCGATCAGTCCCGCCACCGCGCTTGATTCGAGCGGGGGCGTGGCTGTCGGCGTCACCGGCGGGGTTAGCTACCTCTACGTCAGTGGCTCGAACGACTTCAGCCACCTCACGCTGGACGCCTCGGGCGCTCCGACGTTCAATGGATGCCTCGGCAGCACGACCGGCTGCACGCCCACCACGCCGGCGGGCGCGCTCAGCTCGGGGAGCGGAATCCTCACCAGTGGATCGCACGTCTACGTGAACGGCGGCGGGTTCGCCGGGTACCTCAGCTATCTGACGTTCCAGCTCGCGCCACCACCGCCTCCTCCACCGACCCCCGCGCCATCACCGCCTCCTCCACCGAACCCCTCGCTGTCGAAACTCACCATCGCTCCACACGCGCTCTCAATCGCGGGACGCACCGTCAAAGGCCGCTGCCTCAAGCCCACGCACAAGAACGAAGGCCACAAGAGCTGCCACCGCCCGATCAAGCTGAGGATCAGCTACAGCCTCAACGTCGCAGCGACCATCACGTTCACGTTGCAGGCGAAGAGCCCCGGGCGCAAGGTCCATGGCAAGTGCGTCAAGAGCACGCGCAAGACCCGCAGGCACCACGCGAACTGCACGATCACCAACAGAATCCGGGGCTCGCTCACAAAGAAGGGCACCGCCGGTGCTAACGCCTTCACCTTCAACGGCAAAATCGCTGGCCGAAGGCTCGGGGCCGGCAGCTATGTGCTGACCGCCACCCCGGCCGGCGGCAAGCCAAGCAGGGCGACCTTCACGATCTCCACCTAGCGGCGGTTTCGCTGCCTGCCCCGGGGGATCTGCGACCGATGAGTTTCTCGCCCGTCCGCGGTCTGAGCTTTGAGAACCGATCAAATTGAGCGGAGGTATTCGTCATGCAGTCCCCGATCACGCCCTTCCTGTGGTTCGACACCGAGGCCGAGGATGCCGCCACCTTCTACACCTCGGTGTTTCCGAACTCGCGCATCCTCGCCGTCTCGCACTACGGAGAAGCCGGCCCGCGTCCGGCCGGGATGGTCATGACCGTCGCCTTCGAGCTGAACGGCCAGCGCTTCACCGCCCTCAACGCCGGGCCCGAGCCCAAGTTCAACCACTCCGTCTCGTTTGTGATCAATTGCGAGAACCAGGACGAGGTCGACCGCTATTGGGAATTGCTGACCGACGGCGGCCAAGAGGTCGCGTGCGGCTGGCTCACCGACCGCTTCGGGCTCTCCTGGCAGGTCGTTCCGGACGGACTGATCGAGCTCATTACCGACGTCGACCCGGAGCGCGCGCAGCGGGCGACGGAGGCGATGCTGAGCATGACAAAGCTTGACCTCGAGGCCGTGCGCCGGGCCGCCGACGGCGTGGCGGCAACGTCGTAGCGAGGACGGTCAGTACGTGGCCGTGCCCGCCAGGTGGATGGTGGTGACCGATCCCGGCTTATTGGCACTGTCCCCAGTGAACCGAAGGTGACCGGTCACGCCCCTGTAGGCGCCGGTGCCGCTCGTGAAGGTGGTGGTGCCCCTGGTGCTCACGCTGCCGTCCTGATGGATCGTGGCCCGTCCGATGCTCCTGGCCGACATGGTGCCCGCGGAGAAGAAGAACGTCACCCGGCCCTTGAACGTCGCGCTGTGCGTGGCCAACGACAGGCTGGTGATCGTGACGTGGTCCACGTCCGCGCCGCGGCCACCGGGCCTCAGCGACGCAACGCCAGCGCGCACGGTCGTCGACCCAACAGGTGGAGGCCCCCCCGGGTTGGGGTTCGTGGTCGAGATCTGGTTTTCAACGATCGTGAGCTTGATCGCGTGCTTTCGCCGGGCCTGCGCGGCTTGCGCGGCAGTAGCGGCGAGCCAACCGATGGCCGAGAGCGTCAACACCAGCGCACCGGCCCGTCTGAAGCCCGCGCCGTCGCCGAACCTGTGCCGGTGCCAATGGCGGCTCCCCGGCGGCCGGCTCCGGTCGGTCCTTCTGATCGTTGACCGGGATGAATGCGAGCGATAGTCGGTCAATGGAACCCCTCCGGTATCCGGGCGCAGCACCGCTGCTGTGCCAGGTCGCGCGTTGGGGTTGCCGCGTGTGAGGCCAACGTGCCTTTGCGCCCATCTGCCTCTCAGCAGATGCCTCACCAGACGAGTATCCCACCGCTCGGGCTCTCTGGAGCTTCGTGGTGATCGAGCGGCTGCCGGGTGCGCTCTCACGAGGCGGTGAACGGTCGAGGCGCGCACGAGTTTCGTGCACAAGCCGGCTACTGGCGAGCGTTTCAACGCTCTCGACCGCGAACAGACGCCAGTCGCCCGGCACCCCTTTGAGTTCGTGGACACCACGATCGGTGAACGAGATGCCGAGCCGACGACGAGGTCCTTGACCGTGCTTGCGACAAACACCTCGTTTCGGCCCGCGAGCGCCCCGATGCGCGCGCCAATATCGACTGCCATCGCGCCGATGTCCTGACCGAGCATTTCGCAGCGCAGGCCCGTCGAAGGTGGCCAAAAAGCCATCGCCCATCGTCTTCACCTCACGGCCGCGGTGGCGCTCGAGCTCTGACCGGACCAGCTCGTTGTGCGCGACCATCAGCTCGCGCCAGCGCGTCGCCGAGCGCCGCCGTCCGCTCCGCGGAGCAGACGATGTCAGTGAACATCACCGTGACTGTCTGACCCGGTCGCCGCGCCTGCCTCGCTTGAGGAGCGCATGGATGACGTGCGTGCGGCACATTGGATCCTGATGACAGCCCGGGCGGCCAGCGTTGGGTAGATGGATTCCAGCGCATAGTCGATCTCGTCGACCATTGGGGCGAAGGCCGCACGCTCGGGGTGCTGGCGCCAACCCTTCAGAGCGAGCGAGACCGGATCGGGCGGGGGATCTTTGAGCGATCCGCTGCCACACCTCAGATGGCGCGGACGGTTCTGGCGATGGCTGCGGCGACCGACGTCCGCGAGGTGTTGTCCAGCATTCGCGTGCCGACGTTGGTGCTTCATCGAAGCGAGGAGTTGGCGCGAGAACGACGCAAGCCGGTTGAGAAACCGCGCGATCCGTGGATCAGCCCACTGCAGATCCAGATGCGAGATGAACCCAGGCACAAAGACCAGATCCGGTGGCCCATCGCCCACGACCTGGTACGCGATGCTGATCTCACCGCTCTTCGCGTAACGCGTCTCCAGCGGCATGCCCGTCTCCCACGATACACCTGGCCACTCAGGAGATTTGCGGTTCCGTCCAGGCGCAGCACTCCAATTCAGCCCCCGGGGAAGTCGGCCGCTCCCCCTGGTACGCGACTGCGCCGCAGAACGCGTCGAGCGCTTGCTCGACGCAACGTTGCCTGGGTCACGCCGGGTTGGCGACCTTCCGCACGTCCGCGTCGCCATTGCGGCCTCGACAGCTACGGTTCGCCTCGCCACACGACTCACTGTCCAGCCGAGGAGATCGCATGTCCCGTTTTGCGAAGGTCAACCTGCTCGAGGTCGAGGATTCCGTCGCCGGGCGGGTACAGGGACTCGAGGGCCGGTTTGGCCGCAAGCACCTGGAGTCCCGTGACCTCGGGGTCAGTCTTTTTCGCTACGCGCCGAATCTGCGCAGCCCGATGGCTCACAGTCATAAAGAGCAGGAGGAGGCCTACGTCGTCGTGGCCGGCTCCGGTCGAATCTTGCTCGACGACGCGGTTCAGGAGCTCCGAACCTGGGATGTCATCCGCGTCGCGCCAGAGGTCGTCCGCGCGTTCGAGGCCGGCCCCGAGGGGCTCGACGTTATTGCCGTCGGCGGCCCCAAGCCCGAGGAGGGCGATGGTGTCCGTGCCACCGCGAGCTGGCCCGGCACCGAATAGTCAGGCTGTCGGCTCAGCCCTCGACCTGGACAGTTGAGCACGCGATCCAGCGGCGGCGGGTGCTGTGGGCGCGCCGCCGGTTGGGTCATCCGGAAACGGCTGGTTTGTCAGGCCGCGGCTCGGTGGCGGGTGAGCGCGAGGTAGGCCGCCACGGGCGGGATCGAGAGCGCGACGCCGGATCCGATCAGGAGTTCGTCGAGGAGGCGGCTTCCGGGAACGGGCCGGCCACGCAGCCGTGCAAGCAGCGCGTCGAAGGTATTGGCAGAGCGGTTGGCGATGGTCATCATCGCGGCGACTAAGTCGAGGTCGTCGCGCTCCGCGGGGCTGTAGTGGCGCGCGAGCTCCTCCTCGAACTCGGCCGGAACCGGCCCCAGGTCCGCCCGCGCGCGGGCATCAGCCCAGGCGACCGCGGCCCAGGTGCGTCTGTCGAACTGACCGGGGTCTTGGTTCTCGAGTGCGGCGAGCTGGGCGTCGGTTACTCCTTCGGCGAGCGCCCACTGACGGTGGGCGAGGGTGCACCACCGACAGGCGTTGGCCTGCGCGACCGCGAGCATCACCTCCTCACGCAGTCTCGGGTCAACCCGCCTCCTCCCCCAGATCGCGAAAACGTCGGGAAGCCGTCTCGCGATCCGACCGCCGTGACCTAGCAACGTGCAAGCATCGGTCGTGGCAGGAGCGGCCGACAAGCCCATGAGCATGAGCGTAGCTGCCCGCAGGCGTATTGGAGGATGCAGAACACCGCTCCGACCGGGAGATCGGAACGCAGCGTGAGCCAGAGGGCGAGCTGGTCCCAGGCCCAGCGGTCCATGCCGACCTCGCGGCGCTTGCCGGCTTTGCCGTGGCGGACCAGGATCTCGCCTCCCGGGGGGTCCAGGTCGCTTTCGGCGAGCGCGAGGGCCTCGCTGACGCGGAGGCTGGCGCGCCAGAGCACGACGATCAGGCCGCGGAGCCTGACGCCCTCGGCGTCGTCTCCGGCGGCGTGCATGACGGCGATGATCTCCTCCACGGTGGGTGGTCTGCGGGGATAGCGCCGACCCTTGTTGCGGGGCTAGAGGCGGTCGAAGCGTCCGCGGGAGGTGAGTGGCGTGCTCTGGGCTACTTCGGGGAGGTACTCGTCGAGGAACACCCGCGCGACGAGCTCCTGCCGTGAGGCGACGCCGACTTTCTCGTAGAGGCTCTTGGTGTGATCCTCGACCGTGTGCGGTGAGAGGACGAGCGAGTCGGCAATGTCGGAGCGGGACAGCCCCCGCGCGAGGAGTGTGGCCACCTCACGCTCGCGGGGTGTGGCGCCGAACGCCTCCAGGCGAACGGTCGCCGAGCGCGCGGCACTGGCCCGCTCAATCACGATCGCCACGCGGCCGTCGGACGCCGAGCCCGGGCGGGACGCGTGCAGGGTGACCCAGCCGTCCTCGGCCGGCACGGTGACGACGTTCGCGCCGCCCTGCGCCGCGTGAGGCGCGCTACGGACAAAGCCCGCGAGCGAGAGCACCGCGGCGGGCATGTCGTCGTCGGCGTAGGGGATGTCACTGGCGGCGATCGAGGCGAGCAGCTCGCGGGCCGGCGGCGTGATCATCTCGACCTCGTCCCCGGGACCGAGGACGACAAGACCCGGCGCTTCGAGCCCATTGATGCGCCGGGCGGCGTCGAAGCGCAGTGAGGTGCGGATCCCGCGCGCGATCGCCCCGGCGACCGCGGCGAGAGCATCGGCGTCCTGCTGCTGGAACGGGCCGCTCGATGCGCGGCGGGCGACGTGAACGGCACCCCATACCCGACCGCGAATCACGAACGCGGCACGGAGCTCATGGGGGATGTCGGAGGGCAGCAGGAGATCTCGGTAGCGCGGGCTGCTCTGGGGATTGCCGCGGGTCGCGTGATCGAGGATCCCGACCGGCACCCGCTTGGCAGCGAGCCCGGCGAACGTGTTGACGTCATCGATCATGTATTCGCTGCGGATGATCAGCTCGCCCGCACCGGGTGTCTGTTCCGGGGTGAAGATCCCGTGGCCGACCAGCTCCGCGGGGTCGTCGCTGGTCAGCAGACGCGTGTGCGGATCGAGCGTGTGCCAGCAGCTCGCATCGTTGTCGATGACCGTGCGCACCCTTGGAGCGAGCTCGGCGAAGAACTTCTTGCGCGGCAGTCCCCTCGACGCGAGGAGATCGATCTCGTCGATCAGCGCTTCGACGGAGCGTGCCATCGCCCCAGTCTCCCACGGCCTGCAAGAAAGATCCCCGCGCGCGGGGGATGGTCGCGCAGCGCCGGCCGGAGCATGCTGCGCGCATGACAACTCTCACCCCCACCGCACAGCAGCCCGGCACCGGCGAGCACCTCTGGTTCTTCGGCGGGCTGACGACGATCAAAGCCGCCGGCGACGGCGCCATGGTCACCGAGCAGACGGCCCCGCGCGGAAGCGGCTCGCCGCTCCACGTCCACCACAACGAGGACGAGTGGTTCTACGTCCTCGAAGGCGAACTCACGATCTGGGTCGCCGGCGAGACCCATGTCGCACCGGCCGGCTCGTTCGTGCTTGGGCCGCGGGACATCCCGCACACCTTCATCGTGAGCTCCGAGCTGGCGAGGTTCCTCCTGGTCACCGAGCCGGGCGACTTTGCAGGGTTCGTGCGCGCGCTGGCCGAACCCGCCCCGGGGCCCGAACTTCCGCCCGGGCCCCCAACCGCGCCCGACTTGGAGCTGGTGATTCGCACGGCCGCCGAATACGGCCTTGAGATCCTCGGCCCTCCCGGGATCCCGGCCTGACCTCTCTCGTCAACCGCACCTCAGAAAGAGACCCCGTGACGACGCAAAGAGCGAGAGGAGCCATCGGCAGAGGCTGATGAGCCACATGCTGAAACCGTGACCGATTGGCCGAGACGTCTCAAGGACGTCGTGGGACGTCTTGCAGGACGTCCTGGACATCCCGGGACGTCTTGGTGGGACGTCTCTTAGAAACAGGGACGTCTTGGGACGTCTTGGAACTCACGTCATCGCAGACGAACTCTGGGGTTGCAGATCGTCCGGATCCGCACAACCGAAAATCACGTCATTTGCAGCTACTTCCCAGAGCCCGCCGCCGGACTTGAACCGGCAACCCCTTCATTACAAGTGAAGTGCTCTACCAATTGAGCTAGGCGGGCACGCGTGGTGGAGTCTGGCACGGGCGGCGGGCAAACGGGGCTCACCGCGCGGAGCCGGCAAGCTGCTGCTCCCACCAGGCGATTGTGTCGAGCATCGTCTGGCGCAAGGCGATGCGGGGGCTCCAACCGGTGTCGGTGGTGAGGCGGGAGGAGTCGCCGCGGAGGTCCATGACCTCATGGGCGCGCACGCGGGCGGGGTCGACGACCAGGTCCACCTCGATCGGAGCGACGAGTTCGGCGAGCAACTCCACCTGCTCGCGAGCGGACACCGACCGCCCCGAGCTGACGTTGTAGACACGGTGGGGCAGAGATGCGGAGCCCGCGGCCAGCAGGCGGTAGGCGGCGACCACGTCGCGCACGTCGCAGAAGTCCCGGCGGGTGTCCGGGTTGCCGGTGACGACCTGAAGGTGCGACACGCCGGCCCGGCGGCCCTCCGCCGCCTGGCGGGCGAGGTTCGACAGGAGGAAGATCGGCAGCTGGCCGGGCCCGGAGTGGCTGAAGGGCCGCGCCCGCACGATGTCCAGGCCGTAGGCCTCCGCGTACACCTGGGCGAGCAGTTCCGCCCCCGCCTTGGACACCGCGTAGGGGTTGGCGGGCTGCAGCGGCGACTCCTCGCCGGCGGGCAGGACCGCGGGCTCGCCATAGACCTCACAGGAGCTGACCCACACCACCGTGGCCCGGCTGCCGCAGGCGCGAAGCGCCTCAAGCAGGTTGACGCTGGAGGCGGAGTTGTCGGCGAGGGTCTCGGCCGGTCGCTCCCATGAGCGCCCCACCGAGGTGAGCGCCGCCAGGTGGTAGACGACGTCCGGAGCCACCGAGCGCACGACCGCGGTGACCGCGCCCGCGTCACGCAGGTCAACGGCCACGCCGCGGCCACAGCCGGCCGGCGCGGTCCCCCGGCGCGAGAGCGCCACCACGTCATCGCCGGCCGCCGCGCATGCCCGACACAGCCAGCTTCCGGCAAAGCCCGAGGCGCCCGTGATCAGCACCCGCGCGCCGGCCGCCGCGAAGAGATCCCGCGCCCGCGCGCCCGCCACCGAGAACAGATCCCGCGCTCGGGGGAGCCGTCAGGGGGAGTCCTGCACCGAGACCGCGTGCTCCAGTGACCCGTGGCCGTTGCTGGAGTAATCGATCGTCGGCTCCGGCGGGGCCGGCTCCGGCTCGGCGTTGACGCGCCGCTCAAGCTCGCCGAGCACCAGGCCGAACACGAGGTGGCGCCAGGCGGCCTGAAGAAAGGCGGTCCGGCTGCCGCTCAGCTGCGGCAGCTGCTCGCGCGCGGGATGGAAGCGGTCGGTGAGCGCGCCCAGTGGCCACAGGGCGAAGTGCTCAGCGAGCGCGGCCACCGGTCCGCGCAGAGCCGCCGGGATCGGCAGCGCCGGGGCGACGTTGGCGTAGACGGCGCCGAAGAGCGCCCCGTTGCCCATGTGCAGGGCGAGCCCCACCGGGTACCAGCCCTCGCCGCGGGTGACCGCCCGCCCCAGGAGCTCGACGTCGTCGTAGCGGCTGGAGAAGAGAACCTTGTCCAGCGGCTGCTGCACGGCCCAGGCGGCGGCGGCGACCGCGCCGCTGACGGCGCCGCGGAGGGTGCGGGTGCGGTCGAGGCCGGGGCTCACTGACACCCAACTGTAACGGGCGCGCTCAGAGCGGGTAACCCAGTGTGCGATGGATCACGATCGACTTCACCGGCGCGCGCGGGAGCAGGGGGCCAACCCCATCATCTACTGGATCGTCCGCCTGACCTTCCAGCCGTTCTTCCGCCTCTACTTCCGGATGCAGCGGATTGGGCGCGAGCACATCCCCGCCAGCGGGCCGGTCATCATCGCCGCCAACCACCGCAGCTTCCTCGACCCGTTCGTCATCGCCTGTATGGCCCGCCGGCCGATGTACTACGTCGCCAAGAAGGAGCTGTTCGCCAAGCCGTGGCAGGGGTGGATCCTCAACGCCCTCGGCGCCTTCCCGGTGGACCGGGGCGCCAGCGACGAGGACATGATCATGACCGCCAAGGCGATCCTCGCCCGCGGCGACATCGTCCTCATCTTCCCGGAGGGCACCCGCGTGCGCCCCGGCGCGCTGGGCAAGCCCAAGCGCGGCGTGGGGCGCCTGGCCCTGGAGACGGGCGCGCCCGTGGTCCCGGTCGCCGTCATCGGCACCGAGGCCGTGCGCAAGGGGTGGCGCATCCGGCCTCACCGCGTGCGCATCCGCGCCGGGCGCGCGCTGCGCTTCCCAGAGGTCCAGGATCCGTCCAAGGAGCTGGCCCGCGCGGTCACCGACCGCATCTGGCCGTGCGTGATGCTCCAGTGGGAGTGGCTGGGGGGCCTGCCACCGGTGCGCCGGGTGGCGATCATCGGCGCCGGGACGTGGGGCACCAGCCTGGCCGTGTGCCTGGCCCGCGCCGGGATGGAGGTCGACCTCGGCTGCCGCACCCTGGAGCAGGCCGAACAACTTCAGGAGCGCCGGGAGAACGAGCGCTACCTGCCCGGGGTGACACTGCCGGACTCGGTGCGGGTGCTGCGGGCCGCCGAGCTGCGCCCCGCCGGCCACGACATCGTGTGCCTGGCGGTTCCGGCCAAGGCGCTGCCGGCGGTCATGGCCGCCCACGGCGGCGACATCTCCAACCGGGTGGGCGTGCTCGTCGTCTCCAAGGGGATGGTGCCGCCGCTCGGCACGCTGCCCAGCGCCTTCGCCGCCGAACGCTGCAATTCGCGCGCGGTGGCGGTCATCGGCGGACCCGCCCACGCCGCGGAGATGCTTGAGCGTGGTGCCTCGATCGTCGTCGCCTCGCTGGACCGCGGCTTCTCCAAGCAGCTGGCCGACGCGCTGGCCGCGGCCAAGCTCGACGTCACGATCACCAGCGACGTGACCGGCGTGGAGTTCGCCGGGTGCGCCAAGAACGCGGCCGTCCTCGCGGCCGCGGCCGCCGCCTCCCAGGCGGGCGCCAACGTCGCCGGCGCCGCCGCGGGCAAGGTGTTTGCCGAGGTGGACGCGCTCGCGCGCGCCCGCGGCTGCCGCCCGGAGACCTTCGCCGGGCTCGCCGGTGCCGGTGATCTCGTGGCCACCGTCGTCGCCAGTGGGTCGCGCAACCGCCGTGCCGGCGAGCTGCTCGCCCAGGGAATCCCGGCGGCGGAGATCGGCCGCGCCCTGGGTCAGGCCGCCGAGGCGGTCGATTCGGTGCCGCTGCTGGCCTCGGCCGCGCGCGAGGCGCGCCTGGACACCCCGGCCCTGGACGGCCTGGCGGCGCTGGTGGAGGGGCGGATCGAACCGGAGCGGTGGGCGGCGACGGTGACCGAGCCCCCCAAGCCGAGACGCTCGCGCTCGATCCGCGCGGCCTAAGCGTCAGCAGAAGGTAGGCTCATCGTGCGTTGGATGCCAGCCACCCCCAATCCAAAGCCGAGCTCGATGCCCAGTTCACCGAGCTCTACCGACGGCATCTGCGTGATGTCTACTCCTACAGCTACTACCGGGTCGGCAACCATCACGACGCCGAGGATCTCACCGAGCAGACGTTCCTGCAGGCCTACCGGCACTTCGAGCGCGCGCTGCGCGAGTCAAACGGCCGCCCGCTGCGCCCGTGGCTCATCCGCATCGCCCACAACCTGGCGGCCAACTTCTACCGCGACCGCTCCCGCAAGCCGGAGTCCGCGATCGAGGACGCCAGCTTGATCTCGGCACCGCACACCACCGAGACGCTCGTCGAGGGACGGGAGGAGCTCAAGCACATCCTGGAGGGGGTCGCCCAGCTGCCTGACGATCGCCGTGAGGCGCTCATCATGCGCTTCGCCCTGGGCATGGACAACCGCGAGATCGCACGCGCCCTGGGACGCACCGACGGCGCCACCAAGGTGCTGCTGCACCGCGCCATCCGGCAGCTGGAGGGAATGGTGGCCGAGCCGGCCGGGACCGGGGAGACGTCATGAGCTCCGGAGCGACCGACTTCGAGGCGCTGCTGCGCGAGGCCCTCAGCCCGGTCGATCCTCCGGCCGACCTGATGGCCCGGATGGAGACCGCGCTGGTCAGTCTCACCGAACTCGCTCAGGAGGAGCTTGAGGCGTGGGAGCTGTCGACGATGCGCGACCCGCGCAACTGGGTCCGCCCGGTGGCCGCCGTCGTGATCGGCGCCGGCGCCGGGACGGCGCTTGTCGTGCTCCGCGTGCGCGGCCGCGCCCGCGCGCGGCGCCACCAGTCCGGGAGCCTGCTGGAGCTCGCCGAGCGCACCATGCAGGACTTCGCCGAGGAAGCGCGCCGGGTCCTGCGCGACTGATTTCCGTGCCCGCCGCCGGGCGCCGTCGGCCGGCAGCTTACGGAGACGTTCAGCGCCGCTGATACCGTCAGCCCCCACGATGGCCGTCTGCTACCGGCATCCATCCCGGGAGACCGGGGTCTCCTGTTCCTCCTGCGGGCGGCCGATCTGCCCGGAGTGCATGACGCCGACGCCGGTCGGCATGCGCTGCCCGGAGTGCGCGCGTGATCGCACGAAGGTCAAGCGGATGCGTACCCGGCCCACGGCGCCCGGGGTCACGCAGGCGCTCATCGCGATCAACGTCCTGGCGTTCGTGGCCGAGGTGGCGACGGGCACCCCCCTCGGCGGCGTCGGTCAGAGCGGCTTCGGCACGCTCTACATCAAGGGCGCCCTGCAGGGCCCCGTCGGCATCACCGTCCTGCATCAGTACTACCGGCTCCTGACGGCCGGATTCCTCCACGACGGGCTGCTCCACATCGCCTTCAACATGTGGTTTCTGTGGGTGATGGGGCCGATGCTGGAATCGGCCATCGGCCGCCTGAACTACGTCGCCGTCTACTTCGCGTCGTTGCTGGCCGGGTCGTTCGGCGCGCTCCTGTTCGAGCCCGCGGTTCCCACCGTCGGTGCGTCCGGGGCTCTGTTCGGCGTCCTCGGTGCGCTCATCGTCGTCGCCTACTACCGCCGGATCTCCATTTGGCAGAGCGGCCTGGCGCTGATCCTCATCATCAACATCGTCTTCTCGCTCACGCTCGCCGGCATCTCGATCGGCGGCCATCTCGGCGGCTTTGTCGGCGGAGCGATCTGCGGCTGGCTGATCGTCCAGTTCGCCGAGCGCCGCAACCAGCAGGCGCTGGCCATCGCCGGGTGCGTCGTCGTCGCAGCGGTCAGCGTGGCGGCGGCCATCGCCGTGGCCGCCGGCCCCGGTCTGACGCCCAACGGCATCACGCTCTGACGGGCGCTCAGAGCTCGACGGTCAACGCCTGCCCCGCCCAGTCCGGATGCTCTGGCACCAGCTCCGGATGGAGGATGTGTGCGAGCAGTTCCAGCCCGTCGATGATCCGCGGGCCCGGGCGTGAGAAGTACGCGCCGGCGTTGACGGCGACGATCTCGCCGGCGCCGACGGCGGCCAGCTCGTCCCGGTGCATCTCGGCCTCGCGGTGGGCGATCTCGGCGTCGTAGCCGCAGGGCATGATGAGAACGACGTCAGGGCGGGCGGCGATGACCTCCTGCCAGGTGCGTTCCTCCGAGCTCTCCCCGGGGAAGCCGAGCACGTCCTCGCCCCCGGCCCACTCGATCATCTGCGGGGTCCAGTGCCCGGCGGCGAACGGTGGATCAAGCCACTCCAGCGCCGCCACGCGCAACCTCCGGGCCTTGCGGGTGGCCACCCGGATCCGGTCGATCCGGGCCGCCGCCTCGGCGACCAGCTCGACGGCGGCGTCCTTGCGATCCGTGGCCTGGGCAAGCGTCCGGGCATCGCCGAGCACCTCGCCCACGGTGTGGGGGTCCAGCGCGATGACCATGGGCTGGGTGTCGATCTCCTCGGCCACCGTCCGGACATCGTCGTAGGAGACCGCGCACACCGAACACAGAGCCTGGGTGACGATCAGGTCCGGCGCCAGCTCATGCAGCGCCTCGACGTCGAGTTCGTAGATCGACTCGCCGGCGAGCGTCCGCTCCTTGACGGCGGCGTCGACCTCGGCCGCGCTCAGGTTGGGAGGCAGCACGTCACGCGTGATCTTTGGCAACTCCCGGGCCGCCGCCGGATAATCGCACTCGTGCGTGACCCCCACGACGTCGGGACCGAGACCGAGCGCGAACAGCATCTCGGTGGCCGACGGGACAAGACTGACGATACGCATTGGAGTTTGCAGGTTATCCGCCTGTGGGAGGCTGGACTCAAAGCGCGGAAGGAGATCACATGGCAGAGCTGCTCAACGAGGATGAGGTCGCATCGAGACTCCGGAAGTCGGCATGGGAGCGCGAGGGCGACGAGATCGTCCGCGAGTGGCGCTTTGACGACTTCGCCGAGGCGATCGCCTTCGTCAACCGGGTCGCCGAGGTGGCCGAGGAAGCCAACCACCACCCGGACATCTTCGTCCACGGCTGGAACAAGGTGAAGCTCTCGCTCACCAACCACTCGGCGGGCGGCCTCACCGCGACCGACTTCGACATGGCGGGGCGCTTTGACGCGCTTGACGGATGACGTCTGGCGGGGCGGTCGCGGGCGCTCCCGGCACCGGCGCGACTCCGTCTGGAAAGGTCGTGGCCTCCTGCTACCGTTGGCCGGGTCGCTGAATGACCGACGACGACCGACCCCGAAGTAGCATCGCGCTGACTCAGAGGGCCACCGCCACCGCGCGGGCGACGATGCCCCGGCCTCTGTGACAGCGCTGCTCATCATCCTGACCGGCGTGCTGGTGCTGGTCAACGCGTTCTTCACGATCGCCGAGTACTCGCTGGTGCGCTCGCGCAAGACGCGGCTGCAGCAGATGGCCGAGGAGGGCAGGCGCGGGGCGCGGATGGCGCTGATGCTGATGGACAACATCGGCGACTACATCGCCACCTGTCAGGTCGGGATCACGATGGCGTCGATCGGCATCGGCGCGCTCGGCGAGCCGACGATCGCCCACGCGCTGGAGCACGTCTTCGGCGGTCCCATCGGCCACGGCGCGGCGGTCGTCGTGTCGGTGGTGATCGCCTACCTGCTGATCACCGTGACCCAGAGCATCGTCGGTGAGATCGCGCCCAAGCTCTACACCATCCAACACGCCGAGGATCTGGCCCGCCGGGTGGCCCGCCCGCTGCACGCCAGCCGGGTGCTGTTCTCGCCGTTCATCCTCGTGCTCAACTCGGCGTCGGACGCGCTGGTGCGGGCGACCGGCACTGACCCGGACGCCGAGCCGGAGGGAGGGCGTCCGGAGGACATCAAGCGGATCATCGCCGACTCGCGCACCGGCGGCAGCCTCGATATCGGCGAGGCGAACATGCTCACCGGGGTGTTTCACCTCCACGAGCAGGAGGCCCGCCAGGTCATGACGCCGATCCCCGCCGTCGTCACCGTCGATCTGTCGGAGACGGTGCAGGACGCGCTGCGGCGGTGCGTGGACACCGGTCATTCGCGGCTCGTCGTCACCGAGGACGACAACCAGGACCGGGTCAAGGGGATCGTGCACGTCAACCAGCTCGTCAAGCTGATGATGGCCGACGGCTACGAGGCGCACTTCGACAAGCTGGTGCGGGCGGCGCCGATCGTCCCGGAGACCAAGCCGCTCGACGACCTGCTGGCCGATCTGCAGCGCGAGCGGACCGAGCTGGCGGTCGTCATCGACGAATACGGCCGCACCGCGGGGATCGTCACCACCGAGGACATCATCGAGGAGGTCGTCGGCGAGATCATGGACGAGACCGATCCGGCCGGCGGAGCCGTCCGGCGCCTGGCCAGCGGCGACTGGTTTGTGCGCGGCCACGTCGCGCTGACCGACCTGGAGGACTACGGCCTGCACCTGCCCGTCGACACCGACGCGTACAACTCGGTGGGGGGCTTTGTGTTCGCCGAGCTCGGCCGGCTGCCGAAGCGCGGCGACCAGATCACGGCCGACGGCTATTCGATCCGGGTCGAGTCAGTCAGGGAGAACCGGATCGAGGCGGTTCGCATCCGTCATCGCCGGGCCCCGGCTGAGCCGGTCACCGCCGAGCACTAGCGTCCGCCGGGTCCGGGCGCTGACCTGTCTACCGGCCGGGGGCTTTGCACGTTCACGCACCATTCGTTACATTTGCGCGCATCGGGCCGTTTGGATTGACATCCGGCGGTTGAGAGGAGAGTGAAGCCGGCCCTTCCCGGGCCGGCTTCGAATCCGCCGCGCGAGGATTTGAGGAGATGAGGCAGCTGTAGTCCGGCAGTCGCCGCCGGGAGTCGCCGCCGGCAGTCGCCGGACAAAAGAAATCGGCCCGCTGGGGACGGGCCGATTTCGTGCTTCTGGGGAGGAGGTGCTGCTATGAGGTACGTCGCGCTGTGAATAGTCGTCCGCGCACCTGAACGTAGCCTTAATAGTTAGTCGTAGTCGTAGAAACCACGGCGCGCCTTGCGGCCAACTGCCCCCTCCTGGACGAGCTGCACGAGCCGCTCCGGGACCTCGGCACCGATCGTCTCGCCGATCGCCTGGGAGACATCGAGGCCGACGAAGTCCAGCAGGGCGATCGGCCCCATCGGCATCCCGGCGCCGAGGGTCATGCACCGGTCGATGTCGGCAGGCGGCATCCCGGTCTGCACCATCAGGTCGACCGCCGCGAACAGGTACGGGAACAGGAGCCGGTTGACGACAAAGCCGGGAATGTCCGGGACCTCGACGGCCGTCTTGCCCAGGTCCTCGCACAGTGTCCGGGCGCGCCGGCGGACGTCCTCGCGCGTCTGCGGGCCGAACGCCAGCTCGATGAGCTCCATCCGGGGGACGGGGTTGAACACGTGCAGGCCGACAAACCGCTCCGGGTGCCCGCTGGCCTCCGCGAGCTCGGCGATGGACAGCGACGACGTCGTCGTCGCCAGGATCTCGTCCGGCCCGGTGTGGGAGGCGAGCTCGGCCAGCAGGGGACCCTTGTGCTCCGGATCCTCGACGACGGCCTCCACCAGGAAGGTGGCCTGCGCGAGCGCCTCGAGATCGGTGACCACCGTCAGGTTGGAGGCGCAGCCGTTGAGCTCCGGGGTCTTCTCGCAGTGCTTGGCCACCGCCGCCTTGACACGCTCGGCCGAGGCCTCCGAACGAGCCCACAGCAGGACCTCCCCGTGAGGGGCGGCGACGGCGGCGAGGCCGGCGGCGATGGTGCCGGAGCCGGCGATGGCGAGCTTTTCGTGCAATGGGTCTCCTCGGTGGGGTACGTGCCGGGCCGCGGGGGAATGCGCCCGGGAGCCGCCAAGGGTACGGAACTGTTCAGTGGAACGCCGAGCCGGCTACCCCTCCTGCTCGGTCGGCCGCATGAGGATCTCGTTGACGGCGACCCGCCACGGGCGCGTGACGATGTAGGTGACGGCGTCGGCGACGTCCTCGGCGTCCATGATCCGGATGTCAGCAAACCGCCGGCTCATCTGGTCCTGGATCTCCGGGCGGTTGTGGGTGCGCAGTTCGGTGTCCACGGCTCCCGGCTCGACCAGGGAGACGCGCACGTGACGTCCGGTCACCTCCTGGCGCAGCGCCTCGCTGAATGCGCCGACCCCGTGCTTGGTCAGGTTGTAGACGGCGCTGCCGACGCGCGTCGTGCGCCCGGCCACCGAGCTGATATTGACCATGTCGGCGATCCGGCGGGGGCCGTCCTGGGCGGCGGCGAGCAGGTGGGGGAGGGCGGCATGGGCGCAATAGAGCAGCCCCCGGATGTTGACCGAGATCATCCGCTCCCACTCCTCCAGCGGCGCGTCGTGGGTCGGTCCGAGCAGCATCACCCCGGCGTTGTTGACGAGCGTGTCAAGCCGCCCCAGCTCGGCGACGGTGCGCTCCACGAGCGCCTGTGCCTGCGCCTGGTCGGTGATGTCGCTCTCGATGGCGAGCACACGGCCACCGGCATCGGCGACGCGCTGCGCGAGGGCGTCGAGCCGGTCCTTGCGGCGGGCAGCGACCGCCACCGCTGCGCCCTGGCGGGCGAGCGTCAGCGCGGTCGCCTCGCCGATCCCGCTTGATGCGCCCGTGATGAGCGCGACGGTCCCAGTGAGGTCTTCTCCGTTTGATGTCATCCGCCCCACCCTAGACGTCTGCTAGAACCAGAAACCAGCATGGCGGCCCCCTCCGACCTGATTCGCGCCGCCCGCCTCACCGAGCACGGTCGGCCGCTGACCGTCACCGAGGTGCCGCTGCCCCAGCCGGCCGAGGACGAGGTGATCGTCGATCTCGCCTTTGCCGGGGTCAATCCCATCGACCGCTACATCGCCGAGGGTCGCGTCGCCGCCGACGGGCCGTTGCCGCGCACGCTCGGCGGGGAGGCCGCCGGCCACGTCGACGGGCAGGCCGTGCTCGTCGCCGGCGAGCGGCTCGGCAGCGGCCGCGACGGCCTGTGGGCGCAGGCGGCCGTCGTCCCCCGGGCCGCCGTCATCGATCTGCCCGCGGGCGTGGAGCCGCGCGACGCGGCGGCGATGGGCATCGCCGGCCTGACCGCGCTCAACTGCGTGCGCAGCCTGGCGCAGGTGGGACCCGAGGACCGGGTGTTCGTCCTCGGCGCCTCCGGCGGGGTGGGCAGCATGATCGTCTCACTCGCCCGGGCCGCCGGAGCCACCGTGTGGGGGCAGACCGGGTCGCAGTCAAAGGCGGCCGGGATCACGGAGATGGGCGCCGCCCGCGTGCTCGTCGGCGACGCCGAGCAGGTCGCCACCGAACTGGCCGAGTTTGCGCCGACGGTCGGCTTCGATCCGCTCGGCGACGGGTTTGTGGCGCCGCTGGTGGACGCCGTCGCGGCGCGCGGGCGCATCGTGTCCTTCGGCACCTCGGCCGGCGCCGAGGTCACGTTCAACATGCAGCAGCTGTATCGCAAGATGGTCTCGCTGCTGGGATACGGGGGGATGCAGCTGACCCGCGACGAGCGGCGGCCCGGCCTGGAGCGCGCCCTGGAGGCGCTGCGCTCCGGGGACCTCAGGGTGCGCGTCGACGAGATCCTGCCCCTGGATCAAATCAACGAGGCCTTCCAGCGGCTCGTCGACCGTGGGGTACAGGGCAAGCTGCTGCTTGAGCTGTAGCTGGCGAGTCGCTGGCGGGTTGCGCAGCAACCCGCTGGCGGATTGCTGCGCAACCCGGGCCTCGTTGCCGGCGCAGCGGAGCTACGCAACCGCCCAGCGGAAGCCGACCGCGTCGGGAGCCGGTGGCAGCGGGCTCGTCGGCAGCCCCGGGCGCGGCTCGTTCTCGTTGAAGCCGACCGGCGCCAGGTCGTTGGGCGTGTCGGCGTGAAACAGGGAGGCCAGGTACTGGGCCTGGCCACGGCCGGGCCCCAGCTCAAACTGGCCCCCGCCGTAGGCGCCGATCCCGTGCTCGGCGCAGTAGTCGTAGGTGTCGCAGAGCTTGCGCAGGCCGCCGATGCGCGAGGGCTTGAGGTTGACCATACGCGGCGGGAACGGAAGCGCCTCGATGTCGGCGATTGAGTGGATGGGGGCATCCCACGTGATCCGGGCGTGGTCGTCGGCGAGCACGGCGGCCGTCTCGTCGGTGACGACGTCCGGGTCCTCCAGCCAGGCGTCGGGGAACGCCTCCACAACGCGCGCATAGAGCACCGGATCCGGCTGCTGGTCGACGATCGTCCCCCGGTACAGGGCCTTGAAGTCGACCGAGTCGACGGCGCCGGACGCGGCGAGCTCGGCGATCAGCTCCGGGGTCCAGGAGCTCGTCGCGTCCAGCTTGAAGCGCAGCTGCGGGTAATGCGCCAGCCGCGAGCGCAGCGGCGCCAGCGTCGGCGGCTCGCCGAGGCGCAGGGAGACGACGAACGTCAGCGGCTGGGGCTCGCGTCCGAGGACGGCATGCAGCGGCCTGCCCGCCTGGCGCAGCGCGAGGTCAAGCCCGGCGCTGTGAAACGTCCACCGCCGGTACAGGCGCGACACGTCGCCGTGCTCCGGCTCTGTGGGGAAGAGGTCAAGGCCGTCGATCAGCTCGCAGTACTCGCCCAGCGCGTAGCGACCGGCCAGGTGCTGAACCGGCCCCGCCTGCTGGAGGGCGCGTTGATCATCGGCGCTGTAGACGACGTCCTCGCCGATGCCCTCGGCGCCGCCCCCGTGGAGGTGCACCACCGTCGTCAGCCGCTCAAACCCGCTGGAGACGTCGGCGCGGAGGCCCTCCAGGGTGTAGCGCTCGATCTCGAGCGGCAGGTCGGCGAGGCGGTCGAAGGTGCTCACCGGACCCCGCTTCCCGTCTCCAAGCGGGCCACGAGCTCCTCCAGCCGCAGCTCCTCGAGACCCTGGCTGACGGCGTCCAACTCGGCGGCGCAGTACTCGACCAGCTCCCGCCCCTCGCGGACGAGGTCGAGGGTCTCGCGCAGCCCGGCGTCCCCGGAGTCCAGGCGGCGGATGATCTCCTCGACGCGCGCCACCGCGCTCTCATATGTCCGTGGCTCGTCCATCCGGATCACTCCTCCTGCGCGACCCGTGCGGTGAGGTCGCCGTCGTGGAAACGCAGTGTCAGTTCCCGGGCCGCGCGTGCGGCGGCCGCCGATCCCAGTGGCGTCCCGGCGCGGTCTGAGACGAGGGCGTAACCGCGGGCCATCGTCCGCTGGGGATCATGGGCGGCCAGGGCCAGCGCCAGGCGGTCCAGATCCCGGGCGCGGCGGGCGCGGTCGGCATCGGCGCCGCGGGCGGCCGCCTGCCGCAGCGACCGCAGATGGCCTCCGGTCTGGCCCGCCGCCTGCTCGCCGCGCCGGCGAGCGGTGGCGCGCAGCTCCCGCAGCAGCTGATGGAGGCGCTCCCGGTGGCGCTGCACCTGGCGGCCGGGAGCGCGGGACAGGGAGGCGAGGGTGCGCGCGCGGTGCAGGACGGCCCGCTGGCCGTGATCGCGCAGCCGCGCCGCGGCGACGGCGAGCGCCCGCCGGGCGGCGGCGCAGTCGACGGGGACGGCGGCCTCGGCGGCATGGGTGGGGGTGGAGCAGCAGACGGCGGCGACATCGTCGATCAGCGTGCGGTCGGTGTGGTGACCGACCGAGGAGATGACCGGCACGCGCAGCAGCGCCACCGTCCGGCACAGCGCCTCGTCGCAGAACGCGTACAGGTCGGCCAGCGAGCCTCCGCCACGGGCGACGATGATCACCTCCACCTCCGGGGTCGCGGCGAGGTCGCGCAGCGCGGCGCAGATGCGCGGGGCGGCGTGGCGATCCTGGACGGGCACGAACGCCCACACCAGCCGGCCGCTCCAGCCCCGGCGGCGCAGTCCGGCGAGCACGTCGTCGCGGGCCTTGCCGCGCTCGCCGGTGACGACGCCGATCGTCTTGGGCAGGCGGGAGAGCTCAAGCCGCTTCTGGGGCTCGAACAGCCCTTCCTCATGCAGCCGGCGGCGCAGGCGCTCCAGCGCGATGAGCAGATCGCCCTCACCGGCGATCCGCAGCTCCGACACCGCGAAGCTGAACGCGGGGGAGGCGGAGGAGCTTCCCGGGTAGTAGTCACAGCCGCCGCCGACGATGATCTGCATCCCATCCTGCAGCGACAGGCCGAGGCGGTCGAACTCGTCGCGCCACATCGAGCACGGCAGCGCGCCGCGGGCGTCGCGCAGCTCGAAGTAGACCCGGGCGCGGCTCAGCCGCACGCCCCACACCTCCCCCTCCAGCTGGACGCGGGCAAACTCCTGAAGGCGGCGCTTGAGCTGCGCGGCATAGGTCCCCACGGGATAGGGCCCGGGGAGCCGGCTGGCGGCGGTGGTGTCGCTGACCGCGGTGGCGGCGAAGTCCTGCATGCCGCCGCCGAGGCTACAACCCGGGGCCCCGGAAACCGGGCGCCCCCTGCGCCGGACGCACCCGCAGCGTCAGCGACACCTGACGGGCGACCGGCGCAAAGCCCATGCGGGCGTACATCAGCTGGGGCCAGTCGTCGGCGTCGGCGGGCACGACGATCAGCGCGGCGCCCCAATCGCCGGCCGCGGCGACGGCGGCGCTGACGGCGGCCCGGGCGAGCCCTCGCCCGCGGTGGGCCACCAGCGTCGCCACCTCCTCGATCATCGCCACCCGCCGCCCGCCGACATCCGGGTCGAGAAACAGCGTGCACATCGACTGCGGCCGTTCGTCATCGCCGGCGCCAAAGCAGCGCGCCGGGGTGCCGGCCCGCAGCGCCTGCTGGGTGGCGGCCAGCCGCTCTGGGAGGCCGGCGCCGACCGCCGCCTCCGGCACCTCCTCGCGCAGCGCGGTCAGCTGCAGCGCGTCCATCTCGGCGGCGGTGATCTCGCGGGCGCGGGGGTCGGCCGCGGTGGCGGGATGATCGGCGGCCCGCGCCATGAAAACGACACGGCGCCGTTCCCAGCCGCTGTCGGTCAGTTCGGCGGCGGCGCGCTCCCCGGCGTCGGCGTCATCGAAGACGATGTGGCGGTGGGCCAGGTCGCCGAGCCACCGGTCGGCGAGGTCGACGATCGCGGCGGGCCCGGGCGGGTCACCGGCGCGGACGTTCAGGAGCACAGCGTTGAGGTAGTGGACGTCCCAGAGCCCCGGGTGGCGGACGACCAGCCCGCCGGGAACCGCAATGACCTCGGCGGCGGCGCGCCGTCGGACGGCGCGATCGACGGCGAGGGCCGTCGCCCGGGGCGTGGCGGTCAAGCCCGGGCGCGGTCCGGAATCGCCTGGGGCTGCTCGCGGAGCCAGCGCACGGTGGCCGCCAGGCCGTCACGCAGGTCGATGCGGGCCTGCCAGCCGAGCAGTTCGCGCGCCTTGGCCACCGACGGCCAGCGGCGCTGGACGTCGACCTCAAAGCTCGGCAGGTGCCGGAACTGAAGCTGCTCTGGATCCTCGCCGCATGCCGCCCAGATCATCCCGGCGATCTCCGCGACCGTGTGTTCCTCGGAGGCGGAGATGTTGAAGTCCTGGTTCTCGCCCGCCGGAGAGGCCATCGCGGTCACGATCCCGTCGGCGATGTCGTCGACATGGGTGAGGGTCCGGGTCTGCTCGCCGGAGCCGAAGATCTCCAGCGGCCGCTGTCCTGAGAGCACCTTGGCGATGAGGTCCGGCACGGCATGGGCGATCCCCGGCTCGTCGCGGTCTGGCAGCTCGCCGGGGCCGTAGGCGTTGAACGGCCGGCAGATCGTGAACCGCAGCCCGTGCTGGTCATGGGCGGCCCGGGTGTAGATCTCGCCGGCGAGCTTGGAGAAGCCGTAGGCCGAATGCGGTGGCGGGCAGGTGTCGAGATGCGTCTCGGCGGTGGGGAACTCGGTGGCGCGCTCGAACACCATCGAGGAGGAGACGTAGGTGAAGCGCTCCACCTGCTCGTCGACGGCGGCATGGACGGCCGCTCCGGTCAGCGCGTTGTTGACCTCGGTGAGCGTGAACGGGAGCTTGTGGAAGTTGGCGATCCCGCCGACGATCGCGGCCAGGTGGATGACGTGGC